>JBEKLF010000021.1:0-55836 GCA_050010335.1 Terriglobia bacterium | reverse complement strand
GCCGTCATCCGCCAGTTGCACCAGGGATTGCCCCGGCTCGCTGCAGACCCGCAGCGCTTGCGCAGTCTCACGGCTTGGCCTTGGATTGTTAGTCTCAACTTGAACGCGCATTAGAATAAGGCTCACAAACTGGTAGGCGCCGTCATTTGTGGTGTCCACGTTGCGGGCCAACCCCGTTTGGGTTTCCGTGAGTGCGACTTTTACCTTAGGGAGCGGCAGCCCTTGACCATCGCGGATGATCCCGTCGACATGCGCGCCGCTGGCCTGCGCATGTACATAAGGTGCCCTAATCCCCACGATCAGGGGCGCAGCTAAAATCCCCATCCATTTACGCATAGCTCGGCCTCCCTGTATCGAGGAGGGGATTGGGGCCGCTCCTCTACACAGTATTGTTATCTCCGTTATTGTTAGACCCTTCGAGACCCCAAGAGAAACCCGACGCCACGCTGAAACTAACAGAGGAAAGAGACGTCCGCAATACTCTCAACCTACTACAGTCTTTGCAATTAAGCGATTACCGGACTGAATCATAAATGTTGACAACATAATCGAATCAGGAAAAGGCGTGCAGTGCCATCGCCCGGGAAATCCATGTTCCCAGTGCGACGAATGAACGATAAGTTGGCCTCGCGCAAGATGCCTCTTTGCCAAAATCGATCCCGCATCGTTGTTAGGGTAAAGCGAAATCGCTCGACTCCTGCATCGTCGCACTCGCAGGGTCAGCTTTGAGAGGTCCGCGGGCTGATCGTTGTCCCGAACGGGGTTGCGGGAAATAGCTGGCCGCGACAAGAGATAGAAATTAATGGCTGGGATTCAAGGTGGACGGATTTCTGCGAGTAGGGTAAAAATCGGTATATATGAATCAGGCCGCCGCCGCGGCCCTGAGCGAGTTGCTGCAATTTCCGGCTCCCGCGGCCGACCTTACGGTGGGAAGTTCATGCGGCGCAGGAGGTCCTGGAAGCGCGGGTCGGAACGCAGTCGGTCAAACCCCGGCTCGGATCGGAGGGTAAGCCCTAGCCAGGGATCACGCTCTTCATAAGCCTTCTCCAACCAGCCAAACGCCTGCTGCTTGTCCCCAAGGTCCGAATACACCAATGCCAGCGAAGTCGGCATCACATAGCGGTGCTTCGAAATCTCCTTCAGCTCATCGACCCCCTTAAGCGCCTCACGTTTTCTGCCTAAAACCGCATAACCCCGCAGCAAGCCCAGACGGGGGTAGTAGGGGCCGGGCAGAAGACCTTCGGCCTTGCGCGAGTCTGCCAGAGCCTGCTCGTGCATTCCCTTTTGCAGGTAAATTTGTCCGCGAACATAGAAAAAGATTGCGTGGTCCGGATCCACCTCCAGGCCTTTCTGGATCTCTTCCATCCCCTCGTCATATCGGCGCGCAAGGTATAAGATCCAGGCAAGAATTCCGTAGACTCTGGGTGCGAAGGGGTCAAGCTGGCAGGCTCGCTTGAGTTCGGCAACGGCTTCCTCATACCGCCCCACGGACTCCAGAAGCTCCCCATGAAACTGGCGGGCCGTCGAATAGTTGGGGTTCAGCTCAATCGCCCGCCTGAATTCTCTCTCGGCGCCTGCCCAATCCCATTCATAAGCCTTCATTACGGAACCGAGCGATGTGTGTGCCTCCGCCAGCGTAGGGTCAATTTCAAGTGCCCGCATCGCCGCCGTCCTGGCCTGAGGAAAGACCTCTCGAGGCCGGCGGAAGCCATTGTCGCCAAATATCGAGTAGCAATCAGCCAATCCGGCGTAAGCGGGTGCGTAGCGGGGGTCCTTATCAATGGCCCTCTGGAAATACTCCGTGGCTTTCTCCAGACTTTCCTCAGTTCTCATATTCCACTGGTAACGGCCCCGAAGATAGGCCTCGTACGCCTCGGGGTTGACCTGACGGCTGCCCCCTATGCGGAGTTGCTCGTTGGGCGTCACCTTGATCTGGATCTCGGCCGCGATGGCTCGTGCAACCTCGCCCTGCAAGGCGAGCACGTCGTGCAGGTCGCGCTCGTATCTTTCGGCCCAAAGGTGCCGGTCGGTGGGGGCGTGCAGCAAGTTGGCAGTGATGCGCATACGGTTTTCTGACCGTTGTACGGTGCCTTCCACGATGGCGTCCACGTTCAATTCGCGCGCAATCTGGGGTAGCGGCTTCCTGGTTCTCTTGTACTGCATCACGGAGGTCCGGGAGATGACTCGCAGGGCGCTGATTTTGCCCAGGTTGGTGATCAATTCTTCGGTCATGCCATCGGCGAAGTACTCCTGCTCGGGGTCGTGGGAGAGGTTTTCAAAGGGCAGGACGGCAAGGGATTGGATTTGTAAGGGCGGTTCGCGAACTGCCCTTCCTGCCCGTAAGACGCGGACGCGTAGGCCGGCGACATTGAGGGCGAAGAGTACGGCCACCACAGCTACTACCAACGCGCCTGCCGCCGCGACAACCCAGTGCCGTCGTAAGGGTGATTCCTGCATTGCCTCCGTGCCGGTTGTCGGCAGGGGCAATTCCTGCATGGCCTCGCCCTCCACCGGCGCGATAAAGCGATACCCGTGCCGGGGCAACGTTTCGATGAAGCGCGGCGTAGCCGGGTCGTCCCCTAAGGCCTCGCGCAGCCTCTTGATCGAGCTGTTGACGCTATGTTCGAAATCTATGAACGTGTCCCCCGGCCAGAGCTTCGCACGGATCTCTTCACGGGTCACCAGTTCACCCGGACGCTCCAGCAGCATCGCGAGAACTTGAAAGGGCTGGCCGTGGAGCTTGACCTTCAGTCCCTGCTTGCGCAGTTCTCCGGTGCGAAGGTCAAGTTCGAAAACACTGAAGCGCAACAGGCGTGGTCGGGCGTGGGTGTCAATCATAGGGGTCTCTTCCCCAGTTGACCGTAAGAGTATCACTACATGCGTTCCCATGAAAGGCCAACCACCAAAAGTATATTGGAGGACAACCCCCCTCTCCTCAGGGAGTTAGCCAGGTACATACATTTCACCTCGCTGTCACCCCCTGAGCATTGACGTCCGGAGGCGCCCGGAGCACTTTTAGCGCAAACATGGCGACGAGGGTTGAGTGAGGTCGCTCCCCGTGGCCGGACTCCGGCGGCGGATCAGGGCGTTAACTCCCGGGGCCTCACCCGACCCACGGAGGGCCGTCATTAGTCCCTTGATGGTTGGAGGTGAATTTATGCGTAAATTATTCGGCATTGTGTTTTCGGCGTTCCTGCTGCTGATCGCCAACGGCCAAGGGACCGGGGCAAAGGGCGCGTTCCCCCCTGGGACAATCACCCACTCAGACCGCGCCGTGTTAGGTGGCAACATCGCCCACTACCGCTTCGATGTGGTCGTAGGTCCGGCTAAATTCGATGTGATCCGGCTCCACCGAGTCGTCAAGGAGGCGCAACCGTTTCACCCAGCACGTACCGTGAACGACGTGTTCTTGCTCCCCGGATCACCCAACTTTTTCGAGGCGATCTTCATGGCGCCGTTGATCTCTCAGGTGCCCGCCTGGGATCGCTCGATCGCGGTTTTCTTGGCGGAAAACAACATCGACGTTTGGGGCATGGATTATGCGTGGGCCCTGGTTCCGGCGAAAACAACTAATCTCGATTTCATGAAGGGATGGGGTATGGAAAAGGACATCCAGCACACAGGGATCGGCCTTTCCGTCGCCCGCCAAATTCGACTGATTACCGGCCAGGGTTTCGGTCCGCTCCATGTCCTCGGGTTCTGCTACGGCGGGCAAATCGCCTACTCCCTCGCCGGTAATGAGACCCAGCAGCCCCCTCCTTCGCGCAATATCAAGGGAATCATCGTCGGCGACATTCCCATGAAGTTTAAGGAGAAACCTATTCGCGATTATTACTGTAGTGATATGGCCGTATACCAAGCCATGCTCGATGCAGGGGAGTACAGCGATGATACCGGTGTTCTTTTGAAGCAGGTCAGCGATGGGGCGCTGTCCGACCCCGATGCTGGGTCGTTGATCATCCCGGGCTTGACCAACTATCAGACCGCTCTGTTCGTGGGAGCAACTGGCAACCCACCGATATCCTGGCATTTCGTCGGAGGTTATTTCGACAGGAACGGCATCCCCACCGACCTACAGTACACCGAGGCTCGGCTATGGCTGGATTTTCTCCAGACCATCCCGCCGCACTTGCCGGTGCAGACGGATTTGGATGGGGACGCCTTGTTTTGCGGCACGGTCAAAGTGCCGTTCGACGACCATCTGGGCGAGATTGCCGTTCCCATTCTTTATGTTGGCACAGGGGGAGGATTCGGACAGTACGGCTACTACACGACCACGCTAACCGCGAGCAAGGATGTCACCAAATTCACGGTGAGCGTAACGGGTGACCGCTCGACGGACTTCGGGCATGCCGATCTTTTCCTCTCGAGGGATGCGGAAACTTTGGCCTGGAGACCGATCCTGAACTGGCTCAAGGGTCATCCTTAAAAAGCAGGCAGGCAAGGTGGGGCGCCGCGGCGGAGCCGCAAACGATCGTGTAGGGGCCAGCGGCGCTGGCCCGGGGCCGAGCGCCGCTCGGCCCTACGAAGCGCGCGAAAGTTCGCGCTAAGAAAATAGGGATTTACGGCATTTCAATGCACGGCGGCGGAGCCGCAAACGAAAATCAAATGGCAAAGGATATAGAAACGGAGAAGCATCATTCATCTCTCAATTGATGGAGGGGGTTTTATGCGTAAATTATTCAGCATGGTGTTTTCGGCGGTCCTGCTGCTGATCGTCAGCGGCCAAGGGACTTGGGCTCAAAAAGGCAAAGTCTATGACCTCGGCACATACCCTTATGGAACGTGGGCCGAGGCGGGAGGTATTAACGATTTTGGCGTTCTGGTTGCGCAGGGCGATGCCGCTGACGGAGACAACCATCTTTTCAGGATCGAACTATCTGGTTCCCATACGGGGCAGTGGTTCGACCTCGGCGCATTAGGCGCCTATGAGGAATGGTTCACTTGGCCGTTGATCTCTGACACCGGCCTGGTCGTGGGCTACGCCGCGACGAGCC
This sequence comes from Terriglobia bacterium, assembly GCA_050010335.1. Taxonomy (GTDB): domain Bacteria; phylum Acidobacteriota; class Terriglobia; order UBA7540; family UBA7540; genus Bog-366. The sequence continues at coordinate 50,839 of JBEKLF010000021.1, read as the reverse complement.
AGGGCTATGTGCACGGCTTTGTCTGGACGGCAAAGGCGGAAAGAACTGATCTCGGGGCGCTCCCGAGTCTTGGCCGCAACAACAGCGTAGCGGTGGCTGTAAACAAACTCGGAACCCTGGTGGCGGGCTACGTCTGGGGCGATACGCCCGGTGATGATTATCCCGTCGTTTGGACACACGACGTCGCATGGAATTCAGGTCGGCTAGCGGCAACCTGGAAGATCCATGCCCTCGAGACCCCAAACGGATTCCCTTACGGCTCCGTGGCGAGCGTGAATAATCTCGGGCAACTGGCGGGCTCCGTCGGTAACGACGATGGCATTATCGTTGCGGTCGTCTGGAACCCCGTCCAGGGTGGAAAAGGCTGGGAATTGATCGAGCTTCCTGGTTCCAAAGATTGGCCCGATGTTGCCCTCGTGGGTGACATGAACGAGAAGGGTGAAATCGTGGGTGATGTCCTCTCGCCAGACTGGATACATGGCTATAGCTCGCTTTGGCAGCCAGTCGACTCTAAGAGGCGGACCTATAAACTAACTTTGTTGCCAAATCTGTGGGGTTTGCCGCAAGGCGACACCGCGGAGGGCATCAACGACCTCGGTGACATCGTAGGTGCTAGCTGGGATGAGAACTATAACTTCGTTGCCGTGCGCTGGACTACGAAGGACCCCACTTCCGTTCGCTCGCTCGGCTTTCCGGGGGATTGGAGCCTCGCATTTAAAGTGAACGAGCTCGGAATTGCCACGGGGACGTACGGGGGCGGCCAGTGCGCAAACGAATGTGTAGCCGCCGTGCAGTTCCGTCCTAAGTGATGTTCGTTAAGCTGCACTTTTCATCCTGTGTGACCCGGCGACCCAAACGGGGACGTCATAGAGTGGTATCAAGGCCGGACGGTTCGTTCCATGGTATTTATACAGCAGGCAACCGCCCGGCTAGGCCGAGTACGAACGAATCGAGTACTGAGAATGACCTAGGGGCGGAGCTTGCCCAGAGCTGTCCCAATGGAGTCTGCGCGACAACCTCCTTGCAAGGGCGGCTCTGCCGTCGCGCTGTTATGAAAACTGCTCCCCTCCTCAGATGAGGAGGGGGTAGGGGGTGGTGCTGATTGCGATTTCAAGTTTTCGGTTTCAGGGCATAACCACGCCCGCGCTCGGCGCGCCACCCCTCCTGAATCAGGAGGGGAGCATCTCCATGACAGCAGGCGGCACAGCCGCTCAGTTTGGCTGTACTGTCACGCAAGTTGCCAAGGGGCACCGCCGCAGGGGAGGAAGTCATGTCTAACCAGAATGCATTATCGACCCTCATTTTCACGTGGGCGGCCGTGCCGAGCTTGGCCATATTTCTAGGGGCAGGTCCGGCGAGGGCACAGAGCAGCTCATCAGCTAATTACACCTTCCTGGTGGGCGCGGGGTTCCTTTGCGATTCGGGTGACTCTTCCACCTGTCCCGCGGTGGTCAAGTCCGCCAATGGCGACAGCTATGAGATGAGCGGTGCGGGCACGTTCACCTCGCAAAGCAAGTCGGTCACAGCAGCCGGAACTTTCACCCACAAGTCCATCGATGGAATGGCGCTCGAGACAGGTGTCTGGATCGCGAGTGAACTTGTGAGCTTTGATTCATACGGGATCGCGCCGGGCGCGCTCATGCGCGAAGGCCGGGCATTCGGCCCCCCACAGCTTGGCCCCATGCGCATGCGAATGTTCTCCGGCTCCATGCCCGCAGGCGGTCTGGCTGTCTTCCGCGTCCGCCTCATGCCGGTGCGAGGGTTAGCGAAGAACGCGACACTGCAAGTGAACTGCGCCCTCGGCAAAGTTCCTCCCGAACACTCGGTGGAAGGGATAAGGCTGGCATTCGAGGGAGTCAGTGTCGAATTCGACGAGGAAGTCAGCGGGCGCGCCCTGTTCCTCTCGACGAGGCCCGGAGCCAGCGCTGCGTCAAAAGCGCCCGCTCCGGAGGCCGAGACAAACCCTGCGCCCACTGAGGTCCAGCCGTGAGTTGAATATGTGGGGGATTAAACTGAAGCCAACAGAACGCCAAAGGGTTTACCGATTCCCCGTCACTTGGACGTATCAAGTCGGCAAACCACGGATGTGGTCTGCGCTGTAACCTCTGAGGGTTTGGTCCGGGGGCAGCCCAATCGAAATGTACAAACTCCGGGCGCGGGAGCGTCACGCTCCCGCGCCACTGCTCGTGGCGGGCAGGATGCCCGCAGTCCAACTCGCGTCATGGCCATCCTGGCCATGACGGTGCACGGGCGGGACGACGTACCAGAGAGTCTGGGGAAAAACAGAGAATCTCGCGGAGCGTCGCCGAGGCGCAGAAATTCGGATTAAACAACTGCTTTGTGTTCTTTTCGGCCTCTGCGCCTTTGCGTCTCTGCGCGAGATGCTTTTGCTCGTTCGGGGAGAGATTCAGGGCTGGCAGGATGCCCGCGCTCCCAGCTTCCCCTCCCGCGCCTTTCTTGCATGACGCTTAATACAACGCCACGCAGGTTTCGATCGCCAAATCCCAACGATCCCTTTTACTTGACCGCGAAATTATCGAATTGCGCGGTGTTCCAGGCCGTACCGATTCCTGCCATTCCTTTCGTGTGGCTTGTGTCCGTAGCGTTCCCGACCGGCGCGCCGTCAATGCTCACCTGGATGGACGACCCTTTGAAAGCCAGCGCGAGGTGGTGCCACGTTTTCGGTTGAGACGCCACCTTTCCCGATGCCAGCTTGCCCGGGGGCGAATTGAACTTCGTACCGTTCAGCTCCCACGTTCCGTCCTGCTGGAGAGAAAGCACGTAGCCGCTCACCCAACGCGCCTTGTTATCCTGGAACACGTCGGCGGAATCGATGCGACCGGCCAGGGTCACGCTCCCCAGCTCTTCGACCATGGCATCCGTGCTGACCTCGTAGTCCGACCAATCGGCGTCGCCCAGAAAAGTAAACGGATCCGGGCTGATGCCTCCCCAAGGAATCGGGCGTTTATCGATGACTTGGCGGAGGCACTTGCCGGGCCGGCCCGTGCACGCTGCCACCTCAAATGCGCCATCCAGGTCGGCGAGGTACTTGGGCGTCTTGCCGGCCGCCACGCTCTCGAAGTCATCCGAATAGGGAAACGGAAATGGGGCCGCCGCGGGAGGCATGGCGGTTCCCTTCCCCTGGCCCACGGTTGTCGTCAAAGAATAAATCGCGTCCGGCTCGAGCGTGATGCGGAATGACCCGTTCTGCGGTTCAATGTCGCTGACCTTTTCAAAGGACTTAGCGGCATTGGTCTCCCACACGTGGACCGTGCCCGCCGAGAGGCCGCCGGATACCTGGAATTCCACCTCTTGCTGCGCCGTGGCTGCAATCGTTTCCACAATCACGCTGTAATCCGTGCCCGCGGGGGCCTTGAGCGTCACGTAACTCCCGCCGCCCTTGAGATACCCGCATGCCTTGTCCAGGTACTGCCAGCCCGGCTGGGAGAACTGCGTTGTGTGGGCCGTCACCCAGACGGCGGACTGCACGTTGTAATGCCCTGACCACGGCGTGTTCGCGTACATCAATCCGGAATTGGGTGCCGCCAGGTTATCGTAGTAGGAGGTCACCGGGCTCCAGGTCTCCGTCTTGGTCACCTTGCCGTCAATGTAGTTGGTGTTCAGAACGTTGGCCCAAATCCTTGCCCCCGGCTTCCAATCGCGTTGCAGGATGACTCCGGTTTCGTCAAAGGGCTGGTCCTCGCTCGACCACAGGGGCTTCCCGGACTCGAGCGCGCTTCCGGTAACGTAGAAATTCCCCTTTACCCGCGCGTAGTGGGCGGTGATGGCATAGACGGCGTTCTTCAGTTCCGGGTCCTGCTTGAAGTCATCGGTGATTTTCCATTGATTTTCGTAGAGGTCCGCGGCCACCACCTTGGTCGTGAGGCCGCTTGCTGAAAGCGCATTGTTCAGCATTTTGATATATCCAACATCGTAATTCGTTTCGTTCCATATGCCCACGTAATCGATATCCAGACCGTGCACGTTCTTGGCGCCCTGAATGAACTTGACCATATAGTTCGCCATGTCCTGCGAATAGTATTTGCCGTTGCCAATCCAGCCGGGCGCTCCCCAGGGCAGGATGTCCAGCATGATCTTGGGGTTGCGGGCCTTGGCTTCCTTCATCAGCCACCACTCATAACCCCGGTCGTAGTTCTCGTCGGTGCGGGTGCGCATGTGGCTGGGCTCGGAGCCGTCGGTGGAATTCGTGTCGCCGCCCACTTCCACCTTCAGGTGCTGAAGCGACGCGCCGTAGTTGGGCTTAAACAGGTAGTCCAGGATATGGCTGCGCTGGGGCTCGGGGTAGTCCGGCAGCAGCCGCGAAGACGCTCCCGCGCTGACCCCTCCGATTCCTTCGAATATCCGCCCCTTGTCAGAGCCGTCCACCTTGATGGTGGTCGTCTGGAGGGGCTTCTGGCACGATGCCAGGAAACAAAGCACGAATAATGTTGTCAGTATCAGAGCAGAATTGCGCTTCATAAGAGGTCCTCCTGAATTATTGCAGTGCCTCAGAATTTCTGGTGCAATTGATGCGCGTGGGCTCCCTCGTAAAGCCGGGCTTCAGCCCGGCACTTTAGCCCGCCGCGATAACACCCGATTGCCCCGCTACTGTCCGGCTGGCGCGAAAAGCTTGTCGAGCAGCGCCGGATCCAGTTCTCCCGACGGGGCGAAGGCCGGCGACCCCACATAGGCGTAAAGGCTCCTGAGCAACTGCTTGGCAGCAGGCGACTTGTCAGCAATGTGGGGCAGGTCAATCGTGCAGACAAGCAGACTTCCACCGTGCACGCGCGCCTCAAACAGATTGCCGAGTTTGTCGTTGCGAGCAAAATTGTCAATTACTTCAACAATCGGTCGGAATGTCGCAGGTGTATCAGACAAGTTGACGGTTCTGGAATTCTGCAATAGCTCGTACCACTGCCAATTGCTATAGAACTCGGTGGGAAACTGCGCCAGTGCCGGATGCTTGGGGTCGCACAAAATGCCCATGGTGTTCGGCTGCTGTTTCGGGAACCAGACGGGGCTCCAAAAAACGGGCAAAAAGCCCCCCGGAAGGGATTGCCCAGGGCTCACGACCTGGGGGAACAAAATGACCCTCCTGCCCTGCGAAAGGGCTCCCTGGAGGACCGCATCCCACTTCTCTGCGACCATCACGCCGGCAGGAGGAGTGATTTCCGCATTTTCGGGGTAGACCCAAATCTCCCAGTCATTTGCAAAGTCAGTTCCCCTGAGCGAAACCGTCACCGTCAGCTTTGCCGGGGCAGGAGCTTTCGCGAGGGAAACGCTGATGCCGCCCAGGAGCGTCAGCTTCCCAGTGGACACGCAACGAACCCCCCAGGACCCTGAGCCAACTTCCCGGCCCCCCTCGTCGCGGATGCTCCACACCGGTTGCGCGTTCGTCAAATCCTTGGCGCCAAAGTGCGCGACCTCCGCTTCCGCCGTGAAAGTCTCCTCTGTCGTGTAGGTGCGTTTCTTAATGCGCAGCAGCGGTACTGTAGCGCCGCAGTATCGCCGGTGCGCCTCTGGAGTGACGAAACCTTTCGAGTCCCAAAACGGATCAAGCGCCCCAATGAGCGCAGTCCCTTGACCGGGATAGTCGTGCAGGTCGAGCAGCGAGAAGCCGGCATGACCCGGCGTACGCATCAGAATCTCAATCTCTTCCTTGTAAAGCAGCACGGCATGGTGCCCGGTCGCCTGGACAAAGCGCGGCGCCAGGTCCAGCATGTGCTTCGCCGCCAAGTCGTCGCGGATCAAGTCAAAGTTCTTCGCGGCGAGAACGCCCGTGTATTTCCTGGTCTCATCGAAGTTGGGGTAGAACGTCCACTGGCCGATTTCGTGGCCAATGAGAGGGCGGTCTTCCTTGGCAATCGCTTCGCGGAAATCCATCTCGGTGCCCGGACCCTGCACACCACGCGGATCGCCCCGTTCAGTGAATTGCCGGTTCGCAGTGATTTGCGCCGATGATGCGGAAGAGTATAGCCGGCGCGGGTCTTCCTTGATCAGCATGTCGACCCAGTGGGAAAGCACGGCGTCCGATCCTCCGTATTCGTTGCCGAGCGTCATCAAGCAGAAGGAGGGATGATTGCCGTACGTGCGAACCATGCGAAGCAACTCCTGTTCCATAAACGCATCCCGCGTTGGATCCGCACCCGCGGGAATATTGGCCTGGGGACCTTCGGCTTGAATCATCACACCCTCAAGGTCAGCAGCGGCGAATGCTGCCTCCGGAGGACACCAGGAGTGAAAGCGCATGAAGTTGAGGCCGTATGATTTGATGATGCGATAGATGCGCTGCCAGGACGGCACGTCGGCGGGCGGATAGCCGGTCAGGGGAAAGATCGCGCACTCCAGCGTTCCCCGCAAGAACACTGGCCGGCCGTTCATGGCGAATTGCGTGCCGCGCGCCAAAAACTTGCGCATACCGAAGGTGACCGTTTGCTGGTCAGCAAACGTCTGGTTCGCCGAGTTTGCCGTCATCAACAAGGTCAGCTTGTAAAGGGCTGGGGAAAACTCATCCCACAGGCGTGGGTTCTCACCCATGGGCAATTCTGCGGCAATGGCCGTTCGAGGCTCGGTAGCCGTGAAATTGACAATGCGGGACGGAATCTTCCCGACTCCTGCCGGGCCGGCGGCTTCGAGGGTGAGCGTCCCCGCTGCCACCTTCCCGGTAACATTGGTGACAGTAATGCTAACCCTTGCCAATTTGCGATCGACATCGGGGTACACCTCTACATCCGCAATCGAGACGGCGTCCTTCGCGCGCATTTCCAGTTTGCCGATCAGCCCATTCCAGTTCGTCTGGGTTCCAGAGTAGTTAATGGAAACGAACCGACCGAGATCGATCTTGCGGGTGTTGTCCACACGAATCGTAATGCGGTGCCTGCCCGGCGCAAGGTTGGTCCCCAGGTCGTAGAGGTGCGGCGCAATCAGGCTGTCCTCGGTGCCCACCAACTGGTCGTCCACCCAAACTGTCGTTTCCCAGTGCGTACGCTCCAGGAAGAGCGAGACCTGCTTTCCCTTCCATGCATGTGGAACGTCGATGCCGCGCTGGTACCATGCCGCACCCTCGTAGAGGTAGAGTTGGTAAAGACCATCCAGTGTGGGCTTATTGGGATTGGGGGTACCCTTTTTCGCTTCGTCGGTCGAGCCCGGCAGGGATATCCGCTCCGATAATTCCCGGTTGAAATATTGCTTCTCAATACCCTCTTTGTTCGGATCGAGAGCGAATCGCCACTCGCCCGCCAGCGAAATGGGCTTGGTCCACGCGGGGCCGTGCTGCGCCATACCAACACTCGTTAATGCCACACGACGAGACATGCTGTCAAAATCATGATTGCGTTTCGCAAGTTTACTCCTCCTCCCGATGGAATGCCGAATCGATGAAGTACGTCGCCCCGGTTCCCAGAAGCGCGAACTTGGTTTGCCCAATTGACGTAGCGTTCATCGGGTCTGCGAGTGGTGCGACGTTCATCCAATGATTAATGTTGTGGACTGCGCATGTGTTTTCGCCTGGCACGTCCAAGGGGTAACAACATAACCCCGCAGCCCAGGAAGTGACACTGTTATTGGATTAGGTGGCCGCACGCCCAGGGTCAGGATCGAGTTTATACTCCATCCACACAGCAGTATTTCAGCAAGGCACCTCAGTTGACACCCTTTGCCACCAGATGTTACAAAAGGAATAGTGCTATTCTTGGTTCAGCACCTCGGTACGGTGGGTGTAGCTCAGCTGGTAGAGCGCCAGACTGTGGATCTGGACGTCGCGGGTTCGAATCCCGTCACCCACCCCATGCGACGCAAGCGCACGTCGCACAGAGGTGGGATTTTGGATGCCGATTGGTCCTGATTACTCACCAGCAAAAGACACAACCGTAGGACATCGCCACGATTGCCACGAAGAGTAAGGAGGGGCGAAGTCGTTCTGGCGGCTTTGCAAGCGCCTCTCGCCGCCGCCGAAGCGTTCTCCGGCATTTGCAGAATCGCCAGCGGGTCATATTCTCCAAATGACAGCCAGCCACAACAGTTCCCCTCTAGGTTCTGAATGATTCTGGCACGCGTTGCACTTCGCGCGCGACATACCCGCGGCGAATGAAAAATGCATGATATCCTATAGAGAGGGCTCAAAATGCAGCGCGGTCGATTACCCCGTGACACAGCGCCACCATAGCATAAGGGCGCTTGCATGCCTATTCGAAAAGGCATTCGAAAAGGCAATCAGGAGGAAACCTTCTTCAGAATGAGTGAAGTCAGTCCCGCCGCAAGCTCGCTGGTCGAGACGCTGAAGCGCCGCATCGTGATTATCGATGGCGCTATGGGCACGATGATCCAGACCCATAAGCTGGAGGAAACCGATTATCGCGGCAAGGAATTCGCGCGCCATGGACGGGACTTGCGCCTTTGCAATGACGTGCTCAATATAACCCAGCCCGCGATCATTGAGGACATTCACCGGCAGTACCTCCACGCCGGCGCGGACATCATCGAGACCAATACCTTCAACTCGACTGCCATCTCGATGGTGGAATACGGGCTTCAAGGCTTCATTTTCGACCTCAATCGCGCAGGGGCCCAAGTGGCGCGCCGCGCGGCCGACCGGCTCATGAGTGAGAATCCCGCACGCTCGTGCTGGGTGGCGGGATCCCTCGGCCCCACCAGCCGCACGGCCTCAGCTTCGCAGGATATTGCGAGTCCCGCCTCCCGCGCCGTGACCTTCGATCAATTGCGGGACGCCTATTACGAACAGATCCGTGGTCTCGTGGACGGCGGTGTTGACCTTCTGCTCGCGGAAACCATCTTCGATACGCTCAACGGCAAAGCCGCGCTCTTTGCCGCCCAACAGTATTTCGAGGACACTGGGAAAAGCCTGCCCCTGCTGGCTTCGGTAACGATTGTTGACCTCAGCGGCCGGACGCTCACGGGCCAGACGATTGAAGCCTTTTGGATCTCCGTCTCGGGCGCGCCCCTTCTGAGCGTGGGCATCAACTGCTCGCTGGGCCCGAAGCAAATGCGCGCGCACATCGAGGAGCTTTCGCGCCTCGCTCCAATTTTCACAAGCTGCTATCCCAATGCCGGCCTGCCCAATTCCTTCGGTGGGTTCGACGAAACCCCCGAAATTATGTCGACGGAATTGCGCGAGTTTGCCGCGAACGGCTGGCTGAATATTGTCGGGGGGTGCTGCGGGTCAACTCCGGCGCATATTCGCGCCATCCACGAGGCAGTGAAAGATTTCCCGCCGCGCGTGCCGCCCCAGGTCGATCGCTACTCGCGTTTCAGCGGCCTTGAGCCATTAGTGATCCGCCCTGAAACCAATTTCGTCAACATTGGCGAACGCGCCAACGTGACCGGTTCGCCCAAGTTCGCCAAGCTGATTTTGAGCGGCCAATTCGAGGAGGGCCTCACCGTCGCCAAGCAGCAAGTCGAGGGCGGCGCGCAGATTATCGACGTCAACATGGACGAAGCCATGCTGGAATCCGAGCAGGCGATGACCACCTTTTTGAACTACATCGCTTCCGAGCCGGACATTGCGCGTGTCCCCATCATGATCGACAGCTCGAAATGGAGTGTCATCGAGGCGGGGCTGAAGTGCATCCAGGGCAAGGGGATTGTGAATTCCATCAACCTCAAGGAAGGCGAAGAGGTGTTCAAGCAGCGCGCCCGGCTTATCAAGCGTTACGGAGCCGGGATGGTGGTGATGGCCTTCGATGAGACCGGGCAGGCGGATTCGACCGAGCGCCGCGTCGAGATCTGCACGCGCTCCTACCGCATCCTCACCGAAGAGGTGGGCGTAGACCCGTGCGACATCATCTTTGACCCCAACGTCCTTACCGTGGCCACAGGGATGGAAGAGCACCGGAATTACGCGGTGAGCTACATTGAAGCCACACGGCAGATCAAGGCCACGCTGCCCTACTGCAAAGTGAGCGGGGGCATCAGCAATATCTCTTTTTCGTTTCGCGGCAACAACACTATCCGCGAGGCCATCCACTCCGCATTCCTGTATCACGCCATCCGCGCGGGCATGGATATGGGGATTGTGAACGCCGGGCAACTGGCTGTTTACGAGGAATTGCCTCGGGATTTGCTGGAACTGGTGGAAGACGTGCTGCTGAATCGCCGCGCCGACGCTACAGAAAGGCTCTTGGCGTTCTCCGAATCGGTGAAGCAGCGCGGGCGGGCGGAAGTTCAGGAAGACGCTTGGCGCGAGGAGACGGTCGAAGAGCGGCTGAAGCACGCCCTAGTGAAAGGCGTGGCCGACTATATCGAGCGGGACACCGAGGAAGCCCGGCAGAAGCTTGGCCGGCCGCTGAGCGTGATCGAGGGCCCGCTGATGGCCGGAATGAGCGTCGTGGGCGACCTGTTCGGCTCCGGGAAAATGTTCCTGCCCCAAGTGGTCAAGAGCGCTCGCGTGATGAAGAAAGCCGTCGCTTATTTGCTTCCCTTCATGGAAGCCGAAAAGGAAGCGGGCGGCAAAGCTCGCGCCGAAGGCCGCATCGTGATGGCCACGGTGAAGGGCGACGTGCACGACATTGGCAAGAACATAGTGGGCGTCGTGCTGGGCTGTAACAACTATGAGATCATCGACCTGGGCGTAATGGTCCCGTGTGAGAAAATTCTGCAAACCGCTCGCGACACTCAAGCCGACATGGTGGGCTTGAGTGGGCTCATCACTCCCTCGCTCGACGAGATGGTCCATGTGGCGAAGGAAATGGAACGCGAGGGATTCACCATCCCGCTGCTCATCGGCGGCGCTACCACCAGCCGCGTGCACACGGCGGTGAAGATCGCTCCCCACTTCCACCAACCGGTTGTGCATGTGCTCGATGCTTCGCGCGCCGTGGGCGTGGTGAGCAAGCTCAAGAACCTGGACACGCGGCTAGCATTCCAGGAAGAGAACTTGCGCGAACAGGATAAGCTCCGCGCCGCGCACAAGCCCGCTGCACAGAAGCTCCTGACACTGGAAGAGGCGCGCCGGCGCAAGCCGCCTATCGATTGGAGCGAGGCTCGTCTTCCCCGCCCCGCCTTCACAGGGTTGCGGGTATTCCCCGCCGTGTCGCTCGGGGAAGTTGTTCCCTATGTCGATTGGACGCCCTTCTTTCAAGCCTGGGAGCTGCGCGGGACGTATCCGAAAATTCTGGACGACGCGATCGTCGGCAGCAAAGCGCGCGAACTTTTGGATGACGCGCACAGATTGTTGGACCAAATCGTGGCCGAAAAACTTCTCACAGCCAACGCCGCCATGGGCTTTTTCCCCGCGAACAGCGTGGGCGATGATATCGAAGTGTATTCCGATTCTGGGCGCTCTTCCGTGCTTACCGTCTTCCACACCCTGCGGCAGCAGATGGAGAAGGCGCCCGGCCATTACAACTGGGCGCTCTCTGACCTGATCGCGCCTAAGCAAACGGGCTTGCATGATTACCTGGGCGCTTTCGCCGTGACCGCCGGCGCTGATATAGAACCGCTGCTGGCGCGGTTCCAACAGGACCATGACGATTATAATTCCATCATGGCGAAAGCCCTTGCCGACCGCCTCGCAGAAGCATTGGCGGAGCTAATGCACAAACGGGCCAGAGAATTTTGGGGTTATGGCCAGGATGAAAATCTCACGCCCGAGGATCTAATTCACGAGCGGTATCGCGGCATTCGCCCGGCGCCAGGCTACCCCGCCTGCCCCGACCACACTGAGAAGCACGAACTCTTCCGACTCTTGCAGGCAGAGAAGAATGCCGGGATTTCCCTGACGGAGAACTTCGCCATGTCGCCTGCCGCTTCCGTGTGCGGTTTCTATTTCTCCCATCCGGAAGCGAAGTATTTTGCCGTCGGAAAGATCGACCGCGATCAAGTGGACGATTACCACCGCCGCAAAGGGATGGACCTACGCACCGTGGAACGTTGGCTCCGCCCAAGTCTGAATTACGATCCCGACCTTCAGGAATCTCCGCGGGAAAACCTCAGCGAACCGGTTTCAGCGAGGGGATAGAGCGCAAGTTCTCCCGGAACGGGAAACCTGCAAATCTGATTTCTCTATAAGATCCACCCTTAGCACCCTATAAGGGATAATGTGCGATAAGTGGCATCGGCTGAGGTTATAATCCCTGCAAACCTGACATAGCGCGAGTTGATGTCCGGGACAAATTGCTGAATCTGGAGACCGCGTGGCTGAAACCGCAGCCTTGGAATCTCCCGGCGCCAGTGCGACCGATCTCATCTACGGCCTGGAGGACAAACCTCCGCTGCGCGAAACGATCTTCGTAGCGCTCCAGCATGTCTTTGCCGTGTTTGTGGGGATCATCACGCCGCCACTGATTATCTGCAATGCGCTGAAGCTGGACCGGCCGAATACGGTGTTCCTCGTGAGTATGTCGCTTTTCATTTCCGGGCTGGCCACTTTGCTCCAGTCCCGAGGCATAGGTCCCATCGGGTCGCGCCTCCTAAGCATTCAAGGCACCAGCTTTGTCTTCCTGGGTCCCATTATTTCCACCGCCGGCCTGAGCTTATCTGCAGGGCCATCCCCTCAGCACGCACTCGGGATCATTTTCGGCTTGTGTCTGGCGGGGTCGTCGGTGGCAATCCTGATCAGCCAATGCGTGCGGCTCGCCAGCCGGATCATCACACCCCTGGTCACCGGCACTGTGGTCACATTGATCGGCCTCACGCTGATCGAGGTCGGAATCACTACGATGGGGGGCGGGTTTGACGCCAAGCGCGACGGTTCCTTTGGCAGTCCACTCAACCTTGCCTTATCAGGGATGGTGCTAGCCACTATTGTTATACTCAACTGTAGCCGGATGCCGCAGTTGCGGATGATGTCAGTGGTCCTGGGACTGGCACTGGGCTACCTGGCAGCCTTTCTCCTGGGCAAAGTGGATCTCCGCGGTCTGCGCGGGCTCCCGCTGATCTCGATTCCTGTCCCCTTGCACTACGGGTTAGGCTTCAATGCCGGCGCCTTCATTCCCTTCGCATTCCTTTACCTCATTACGGTGATTGAATCCATCGGCGACCTGACCGCGACCTCATCGCTGACGAACCAGCCGATCACCGGAGACCTCTATTTCCGGCGTCTGCGATCCGGCATCCTGGCGGACGGCATCAATTCCCTGCTCGCCGCCATTTTCAATTCCTTCCCCAGCACGACCTTCGCCCAAAATAACGGAGTCATCCAGTTGACCGGTGTGGGTAGCCGTTACGTGGGCACTTTCATTGCGGTGATCCTCATGGCGCTCGGCCTATTCCCCGCCGTGGGCGGGCTTGTCCAAGCGCTTCCCCAAGCCGTCCTGGGAGGCGCGACCATCGTCATGTTTGGCACGGTGGCGATCGCCGGCATCAGGATTCTGGCGGGCGTTCGCATGAACCGCCGGTGCTCTCTCATCATCGCGGTCTCCATCGGTTTGGGCCTCGGTGTTACGTTTGTCCCGGACATTCTCCGCTCTGTGCCGGAGTTCCTGCGCCACACGCTATCCTCCGGAATCGCCACGGGCGGCATGTGCGCGCTGCTCCTCAATTCGGTCCTCCCCGGCGAGAGATCCTGAGATGAATTGCCGTTCACCGGCGAAGGCGCCGTACTGGAAAGCGAGCTTTGTGTTACAGGTTTTTCTACCAAGGCGAAGGAATCGGGGAAAGGCAGGAACTCGCTCCCTCACCCGATCATGGGGCCTGCGGCGCAGCGAGAACTTGAATCGGAATCAGCTCAGGCGGCGGTGGCGGTTTTGAACTCGTCCGGCTGGTGCTCCCGAGAATACCGGACCATGGCGTGCAGGTTTTCGGGCGGCGTTGTGGGTGGGACTTCGCAGCCCGTGCCCACGATGTGGAACTTCCCGCATGTCTCGTGGCAACGGCGGGACGCCTCATAGACATGCTCCGGGCTGCCTTCCAGCATGTCGGTGATGGTCGAGACATTGCCGAGAATCACCCGGTCCGGCCCCAGGCAGGCCCGCGCCTCCGCCAGATGGGTAGGCGAATCCAGTTCGAAGATTTGCACCGGCAGTTGCTTCATTTGCGGAATCAAGGGGTCGGTGTTTCCACACATGTGCAACCGAACGATGACCTCCGGATGGGCCTTGCGAATGGATTCCACCACGCGCAGTTGCCGGGGGAACAGAAACTCGCTGTAGTATTTTGGGCCCATCATGCTGGCTGCGGCGTCGCTCATGCCGATGGTATCGGCGCCGGACTGAATTTCCGCCTCGGCATAGATTACGGCCACCTCTGCCGTAAAATCGAGCAGGTCCCGCATGAAAGCGGGATCGTCCAGGAAATCCGTCATGCTGCGAGTCAAGCCGCGCAGTTCGGCGCCGAGTGCCAGCGGGCCTTCCACCCAACCCACGATCGAGACCTCACCCCCAAACTCCTGGTGCATGACCTCAATCCCTTTGATCCGATCGTGCATGCGGCCGCCACCGAGCGGGTCGGGGATGCGGAAGGTTTTCAAGCGCGACTTGTCGAGCAAAGCCGCGCGTTCCTCGCAAATGGCGGGGCCCTGGTCCTCGTACCAATTGACGCTTCCCTCCCCCGCAATGTCGATTACCTCGCGCGCCGGGTCAGAACACGTCAGCAGGCAATCGATGCCAAAGTCGTGCACGAGCTTGCTCTGTGCTGCGGCCATTTTCCGCCCGTCACGAGTGTATTCGATGAAGGGAATACCAAAGTGCTTGGCAGCAAACATCATGATCACTGGCTGAACGGGAAGGTGGTCAACAGGTTGGCCCGCGATGAGCGCGCGGACTCTCTCTAGAGAACGCATTAAAAGCCTCCGGATAGGTTTTTGCGGCCATCTTTAAACCATGTAGTACGAGCAACTGAAATGCCAATGGCGGCAGCAGGATCGAGCGCGGGTGAGTTCCCCCGCAAGACTCAGCCGGCGGGATACAACAAGGGGATAAGCCCAGCTTGCGATCGTGTCACAATGCTGAGAACCCTCCAGCAGTTTACTCAAAAACCTTGCGCGGTTGAAAGAAGAACATCCTGCGGGCCAATGATCCTACCCTGAGGACCTTCGTGCGCGCGCGTCCAAATGATCGCGGCCGGCCTTGACAAAGCCCAGGAATCGGCGGGCCAGTTCGCCGATTCGCTCCTGCTGGCGACGGTGGATCGCCTCAGAGGGGATCAGTTCCCGGCCAACTCCGAGCGCCACTGCGCCCGCAATAATAAAATTGGACGCATTCTGTTGATTCACACCCCCGGAAGCTACCAGCGGGATCTTAGGGTACATGCGATGAAGGGATGCGATGTAGGATTCACCGCCAATCTGCGCGCAGGGAACAACCTTCACGAAATCGGATTTCGCTTCCCATGCGGTGATGACTTCCGTCGGCGTCAGCGCGCCGGGGATGACCACCACATCCTGTTTGGACGCGAACTCGATCATGGTAGAATGCAAACCATCGCTAGTCAGGAACTGCGCTCCAACATCAAGGCATGCCTGAGCAGTTTCCGGATTCGTCACCCCGCCCGCACCCACAACGATGCCGGGGACAGTTTTAACCAAATGGGTAATGACCTTGAAAGCGAGGGGAACGGTCAAGGGGATTTCGATGACGACGACTCCTCCACCCGCGACGGCCTCGGCGGCAAAGAGAGCGTCCTCTGACGACTTGACGCGAATCGCAGCGACAATACCGGTTTCTTCAAACCAGCCCCGCACCTCGAATTTCTTCACCTCGTCGTCTCCTTTGGCGCGCGCTTCTTAGCCATTGTGATGGCGGTCATAAATTTGTCGAAAACCGGTTTTCCCGACCCCCGCATTGTGGATAGCTAGCTAATGCCCGCCACTCCGCGGATCTGCGCGAGATGCGGCGCGCTCAACTCAGCGCCAAAATGTCGCTTTCCGGGTCCCTGGGATGACCCAGGAGCCACAGGAACTATTTCGGTCATTTTGGCCGCACGGCAGTTCCAGCCACAATCGGCCATAGCCGTCGGGGCTCGCGCGGGTCCCAGACGACCTCACGACACGCGCTCCCTCGCGGCACGCTCCCTCACGGCAGGGTGCGAGTACCCACGGCCTCACGCAACTGCTCCACCGCCACAATCCACGAAGCCAGCGCCTGCCGATAGGCAAGTTGGATGGCACGATAGCTGCGCTCGGCATCGAGGAAGTCCAGCAGGCTGACGGCGCCGCGTTGGTAGGCATATTCGCTGATGTCGCGGTCTTTCTGCGCCCGATCAAGGTACCCCGAGCGGTAGAGCAGCACGATCTTGTCGTTCGTCTGGAGGTTTTCGTAGGCATCGCGCACGTCGGTCATAACCTGATTGTTTGCAGCCTTTTCCTGCTCCTGGGATTGCGTAATGACAACCTTCGTCCGGGCAATTTCGCCTTGGTTGCGATTAAAGATAGCGAGCGGAATGCTGGCAGCCATCGAGGCGCCGTTGATGCCGCCGGTGTGCGTGTAATTACCCTGGACGGTCACATCCTGCTTCCCATCCGCTTTAGCCAATTGATATTGGCTGGTTGCCGCGGTAACCCCTTGCGTCGCAGCCTTCAGGTCCGGCCGCTGCTGCATCGCCTTCAACTGAAGGTCTTCCAGATTGCCCTGCACCTTGTGGTATTCAAATTCCCCCGCGATATCGTAATCCGGCGGCACGGACTCATAACCCAATTGATTCCGAAGGTCCGAAAGCCCTTGAACCTTGGCAAGTTCCGCCTGCGCCACATCATTCTGGAATTGGAGGAGTTGGAGTTCGATCTTCAACTTGTCGTCCTCGCTGATCGCGCCTTTTTCGTAGCGCAAATTATTGAGGTCAACCGTCTTCTGATAACTTTCCAGATCTTTTTGTGCCAGTTCCAGCGTCGACTGGGCAAGCTGCACGTTGATGAACAGCGTGGCGACCTGGAAGGTCAGCGTCCGTTCGTTGTCAGAAACTAACGAGGTGGTCTGTGCGGTCTGATCCTTAGCGGCCTGCAACCGGCGTTGCCGTTTTTTGCCCCGCTCGATCAGGTAGCTGAGGCCCAGGTCGACCTCGGTCGATTGGTTGAAATAGGTCCCATTGAAGCTGCTCGGGGCGAACAACGGCAGGTAATCCCAATCGCCAAACAGCGCAGGGTTGGGGCGCAGGTAGGCGGTAATTTCCTCATCTTTGCTTTGCTCGATCGTGGTGCGCGCCGCCTGCAAAGTATGATTGTGCTGGAGAGCCAGGCGAATGGCATCATCCAAACTGATCCTGACCGGCCCTTGTTGGGCGAATGCCGCACCCGCGAGCAGCACAAACGCCACGCTGCCAAACACGCTGCACCAAAATCTCCATCCACGAGATTTCACTATTCTAGTTAACACTCGATTCCTCCGGCTCCGGAAGCTTGTCCGTGTCCTTCGCCACCCAAACATAGAACGTCGGCAAAATGACGATACTCAAGGCCAGGTCGGCAATCAGGCCCCCCACGATGACGATCGCAAATGGGCGCTGCGAGTCAGAACCAATATCATGTGACAGCGCCGCGGGCAGCAATCCCAGGGTCGCCACCAGCATGGTCATCATAATTGGGCGGAGTCTGAGCACGGCCCCCTCAACCGCGGACTCCACAATTGTATAGCCGCGAGCGCGAAGTTGGTTGATGTATTCGAGCATGATCACGCCCGTTTGCACCGAGACGCCAAACAGCGCCAACATGCCGACTCCCGACGACACGCTCAGATAGGTTCCGGTAATCAAGAGCGCCAGAAACCCGCCGACACGCGCCAAGCCGACGTTCAAGAGGATCAGCAAAGCCCACTTATACGAACGGAACATGGAGTAAAGGATGATGAAGATGACCAGGATTGTCAGCGGCACCACAATGGCCAGCCGCGCCTCCGCCCTTTGCTCGCTTTCGTATTCTCCCGACCAGCCGAGGCTATAGCCGGGCGGCAGTTTCACCTTTTTATTGATCTGCTTGATTGCGTCTTCCACCGTGGTCCCCAGGTCCCGGTCGCGCACGTTGAACGTTACCGCCACGTAGCGGCTGTTGCCCTCACGGTAGATGTCGTAAGCGCCGTCCTTGACCTCAACCTTGGTTAATTGCGCCAACGAGACCCGCTCGCCGCTGGGGGAGAGCAGGCGAACATTTTCGATTGCCTGCTGGGTGTTCCGGTAGGGTTCCTGGTATCGAACCACCACGTCGTATCGCGCCTCGCCCTGCAAGACTTGGCTCACCGCGTTACCGCCCACGGCGGTCTGGACGGCGTCTTGTATGTCGGCCACATTGATGCCAAAGCGCGCGGCCATGCGGCGGTCAATCGTCAAGTCGAGGTTGGGCTGACCGAAATCGCGCAGGAGTTTCACGTCATGCATGCCCGGAATGGCCGACATGACCGTGGTGACTTCCTCGCCCTTCTGCTCAAGAAGTTTTAGGTCATCCCCGAAAATTTTGAGCGCCAGCGAACCCTTGGTGCCGGTCATCGTCTCCCCAACGTTGTCCTCGATGGGCTGGGAGAAATTCCAGATGGCCCCCGGATATTTTTCCAGCGCGCGGCTCACGGCGGCGATTAGCTCATCTTTGTTCTTATGAAATACCGGGCGCCATTGATCGTGCGGTTTCAAGTCCACGAAGTATTCGGTATTGCCGAACCCGCCGGTGTCCGTGCCGTCGTCGGGCCGTCCGACCTGCGATACAACTTTGGTCACCTCCGGAAAGGATGCGAAAACAAAGCGGCACTGGTTGGTAAACTTCTCGCCCTCCGAGAGGCTCGTGCTATTCGCCAGCGTGCCGCGTGCCCAGATGGCGCCTTCATCCAGGTGAGGCAGGAACTCCGCTCCAATAACGCCGCCAAACCCCAAATAAATCGTCCCCGCCAGGGCCGCCAAGGCGACACCGACCACAACCCAACGATGCTGAATGGCCCAGCGCAGCCGCCGGCGGTAGCGCTCGGTCAGATAATCCATCACCATGTTGCGCCGCTCAAGGACGCCCTTACGAAATAGCGTACTGGCCAGAACCGGCACAATCAAAATCGAAAAGGTCATGGCGCCCAGCAGGGCGAAGGCCACGGTCCAAGCCATGGGCCGGAAGAGTCTGCCCTCTACTCGCTGCAACGTGAAGATGGGCAGATAGGCGGTGATGATGATAGCGATGGCATAGAACACGGGCCTCTGGACTTCATGGCAAGCCTCGCGGATTCTTTCCCCGGCGGTCTTGGGGACACCGGCCAAGGTTTTCCGCCGGCCGTGGTGCAAATGCCGAACGATGTTTTCCACCATGACCACCGCACCGTCCACCACCATGCCAAAATCCAGGGCGCCGAGGGAGAGAAGATTGGCGGGAATGTCGCTCAACTTCAGGAAAATGGAGGCAAACAGGAGCGAGAACGGAATCGTCAGAGCCACGATAAAAGCGGCGCGCGCGTTGAGGAGAAATAGGAAAAGGATGATGGTGACCAGGATCATGCCCTCGGTAAGGTTGTGCATGACCGTATGCAAAGTGAAATGAAGGAGGTCGCTGCGATCCAGCATCGGAACCACCTTGACGCCGGGAGGCAGGATGCCATCGTTGAGCTCGTCCACTTTCTTGTGAATGGCCGCGAGTGTGGCCTCCTCTTCCGCGCCCTTGCGCAACAACACCCCGCCCTGGATGATGTCCGGCTCGTCGATGATGCGCCCATCCTCCATGTGATTGGCCCTTGCCATGTGGCCTAAGCGGATTTTAGGGCCCTGGGTGACGTTCGCGATGTCCTTCACCCGCAGGGCAGTCCCGTTTTGGGTCTTCAGGACAGTCTGCTCGATGTCGCTCACGCTATTGAACAGTCCGAGGGCCCGGACGTTCATCTGCTGCATCCCTTCTTCCACAAAGCTGCCGCCGGCATTGATATTGTTGTTGGCGAGTTGCTGCTCCACCTGGCCGATGCTCAATCCGTAGGAGACGAGCTTGTTGGGATCGACACGCGCCTGATACTCGCGTACCGTGCCCCCGAAGTCCGAAACATCCACCACATTGGGGACGGATTTGAATTGCTTGAGCAGAACCCAATCTTCGATGGACCTGAGTTCCATCAGGTCATAGCGGGGATTGGTACTTCTTATCGTGTACCAATAGATTTGGCCAGTGGTGCTCCAGTCGGTGCCGATTTGTGGCTGGAGATTTTGCCCCGGCGGAAGGTTGACTTGGGTAAGCCTTTCCAGCACCTTCTGCCGGTTCCAATCGTTCACGGAGCTGTCATCGAAGATCATGATCACGAACGACAGGCCGAAAATGGATTCGGACCGCAGAAAAGTCATGTGCGGCATTCCGGCCATTTGTATTTCAATAGGAATCGTAACCTGCTGCTCCACTTCCTCGGCGGAACGCCCCGGCCATTGGGTAATGACCGTCACGTAGTTGTCGGCGATGTCGGGATACGCTTCCACGGGCAGGTTGTGAAATGAGATCGCCCCAAACCCCATTAACAGGACGGCCACGGACATCACCACAAACTTGTTGTTAAGCGCAAAATCGACGAGAGCCCGAATCATGTTTTGTCCTTTGTCCGTGGTCCGTTGTCCGCGGCCCGCTGTATCGACTTACGGGGAATTGCAAAATGACGGCGGACGACTCCTACTGACCGAGCACGTGATCTAAAACCAGGGAATTCGTGACCACCTGTTGCCCTGGGTGGAGGCCTGATTTGACCTCCTGCATACTCGTGTCTTTCGGCAAAACATCCCCACTCACCACTTCCAGGCGGCGGAACTTGTTGCCGGGCGCGGGAACGTAAACAAAATCGCGATCGTGCATGTGCAGGATGGCGGACGCCGGGACCACGGTGTGCGTCTCGACCTTCTGGCCGCGGAAGGTGGCGGTCACGAACATGCCGATGCGCAACGTGCCGGGATTGGGAACTTCAATCCGAACCTTCGCCGTGCGTATGTTGGGATCGAGCATCGCGCCGATGTTGGTGACCGTGCCCTTCAAAACCATGTCGGGGTATGCGTTTAAGCGGATATCGGCGGAATCTCCCAGCCGGACGGTGGCGAGATCGTTTTCGTATACGTCGCAGACGACCCATACGGAGGAGAGGTCCGAGATCGTGAACGGGTTCGTTCCCAGGGCTTGCACTCCCGCCGCATTGGTAACTTCCTGGTCGGTGATGACGCCGGAGACCGGCGCGGTGATATCCACAACATTGTTTAACTTGTTTGGGTCATTGCCGAGCAGGCGGAGATGCTCCGCCGTTGTTTCGAGATCGACCTTCGCCTTGTCTTCGGTATCCTGGGCAACCTCCAGATCGGCCTTCGACTCGGCGCCGTGGTTGTACAGGTCCTGGATCCGTTCCAATTGCGCGCGGGCCAAAATCTCATCGGCCACCGCATGGCGGTAATCGGAAAAGCCCCCCATGACGTCATCGCTGCGCACCCGGAGCAACAATTGGCCCTTTTGTACGGTATCGCCAAGCCGCGCGTAAATCCCCACCACGCGGCCGGAAGCCAGCGAAATGACCGGCACGTTGCGCGCGATGTCAGGATTGACCGAGCCCGTGACCACCAATTCCGAGTAGGCTTTGCGCTCAAAGGCGGCAACCGTTGGGTACTGCTCGGGATGATCGACGGTAAAGAGGCTGGCGTCCGGGAAGGGCACAACCTGCGCCGCAGGGGGCGCCTCTGCCGCCGCATCGCCATGCGCCTGGCTACAGGCGCTCGCGATCAGCAGGGTGGGGAGCAAAATAACAAGAAGACTCATGTGCAAATCTTTGCTTTTCATAAGCAAGTCCAATCCCCCTTCGGCGAACATTCGAACGCTTTGCGATCATCTGAACGCGCCCCGTGATGCTGCCTACACTTCGAGCCCGGCTCGCTGCGCTCGTAGGGGCGCCCCTTCTGGTGCCCGACCGGTGGGCACCCACGAGGGGCATAAGCGCTAGGATAATCCTTGAGATCTCTTGGAGGGACAACGCCAAGCCCCTTTGAATGAATACAAGAAAGGAGTTCACCACAGATTGCCATGAGCCTGCGGCTCGCCACGATGGATGAAAATGCGCGAAGCGCTTTGGACTGCGACCGCGAATCTGCCGCTTTTGGTTTTAGCCCATGCCGTCGTTTTGCAAGTTTCCCATTCCGGCGAAAGGGTCAAGGCGGTAGCTGCTGCTACCTCAGCAAAAGCGGCAGCTTCGCGGCCGCAGTCCAAAGTGCCTTCGGCACAGTCATTTTCATAGCAGAGGCACAGAGGTCACGGAGAGAAGTACTTCAGCAGGTACGGATAGAGATTACGGTCAACTAGATTATTAGCCAGCCGTTCTTTTTTGCGTCTTCTCTCCGTGACCTCTGTGCCTCTGTGGTGCATCTTTTCTCCCGGGCTCAGTTGTTTTCCTGGCGCTCATGCCCACGAGGGGTGCCCCTACGAAACCCGGTTGCGGTCCTACCGCTCTGCGCTCGGCAACAAGAAATCAGGTTTGGCGTGCACTAGAGAGAACGAAAAGGCGGGCCTCTTGCGTGGCGTGGCTCTTCTGTCGGGCACGATGGCGCATCAAATTCCCTCGGCTCGACAAGGCCTCGGCTCACCCAATGCTCGCCAGGGCAGCGTTGAGTGGGAGGTTGAAGGTAGGATTGGGGCCATAACAGAATGGCTCCACGCAAGGTATCCGGCAGGTTAATGGAGAGCATGAGCGGGCCGTCGGACCAGATCGAGGGTGCATAGACACTCGCATCTGCTTTGGTGAACCCGCCGTGGTGGTCGTTGATCCAAACCCCGATAGGAGTAAGTGACCAGGCATTCTTGATGATCAGGTCAAGGTCATCCCCAGTGCCATCGACATCGCGAGCGGTCACGACCAACCCGTCTTCCTTGGTGGCAAGGTCGAGCGAGCTCACGGCGCCTTGAGTGGCGGAGCCGAGCACAATTCGGTAGCGAAAACCTTGGGGTCCCCGGCCGTTAGGCTTAACGATTACGAGGTCAAAGCGGTGATTCTCATCAATTTCAGCCCAAGTGGCGCCGGGCACAGGAAAGGCTCGCATGCTGCTCCGCGCCGCCGGCATCGGGGGCTGAGTTGCCCAGCAACTCGTAGCAAGCATCCACAGCGCACCGAGTGCCCAAGCACCGCTGCATGCCCTCGCGAGTCTCCACGTCGCCGAAAACCATTCAAGGCAAGCTTGGCTGAGTGAGCGCATTTTGTGAAATCCCGCGGCTTTCATATCGCGATCTTCATACTTGGCAAACGACGCAATTCCCAAGAGACGGGTGGGAAGGGAAGCCAGAGGGTATCTCTGGCTCCCATTTTCTGGCCGTTCAAAACTAGAATTTGACCATGATGCCCGCGCTGACCGTAGCCTGGCTATTGCGAAGATCCGGGAACCAGACGCTGCCAACCCCGCCGCCGCAGGCGGCTTCCGCAGCCGTGAGGTCACTTGTCCCGGCCGTCGAGCCGGTGCTGCAAACAAGGTATTGGGGCGAACCGTTATTCCCGCCAGGAGGGGTAATACCGTGTCGACCCGTCCAATACGGCACATTCGAGTAGCGATACCCAGTTTCCACCCACCACGTGATGTACTGTTTGGGCATCCACTGGAAGCCGAGCGAGCTATCCCACATGTTGGCCGATTGGCCGGGATTCTCCGTGAAGTAAGGCGAACCGGATATGGCATCGGCACCATTGATCGGGGGGAGCAATGTCAGATACCGGCCGGGATTGTTCATCCTGCCTCCACCGAATGACAGAGCATACTTGTCCTTCCCGAACCAGAGCCGGTTGTAGAGCATCCAGCCCGCGAACGAATCCTTGGTTGCTCCGCCGGTGCACCGGAAACCGGGCCCGTACTGACAGCCCAAATCTCCGGTCAAGGAGAACGCCATCTTGTCAATGTAGTTGCTCTTGGGATGGTCAAAGTATTTGACTTCGATGCTGTCGTCGGTGTGGATACGCTGGACGGTTGGGAGTCCCAGGTTATCTTGTCCGTACCCATATTGATTGAAGACCAGCGACAGCCATTCCTTCGGCCGGTAGAGAATCTGCCCTCCCAGGCCCATATGGCTGTTGTACCGGTTATACGACTGCCAACCGTTAACGATCCAGGGCTCGATCTTGAGCTTGCTCGTGGGAAACCACTGAATTCGCAGTCCATTGAAGAACCACGGCGTGTTGGAGGACACGTAGGAAGGTTGGTAAATCCAATTATCGAAGTTGTAGTAGCTGAACAGGCCGATGTACGACACGAAGATTCCGGCATCGACGTTCAGGCCATGGTTCACGTTAAAGTGATACCCGCCGTAGGCCTCCGAAACATATTTATACGCGCCACGGACATCCCACTGGCCGACCCCGGCACTGGCGTCATTGCGCGGGGTGGTGGTCGCAAATAAGCCGTCCATGGTCAGGATCCTGCCGCGAACGTTCTGCCAGTGAAAGTCACCGCCGACGCTGATCTGCTCCACCTGGAATTCGCCGGACCGGAACGATTCCGTTGCACCGCCCATCGTGTGATCGAGCGGTTGATTAAAGTCCTCCATGAAGTTCGTATCGAATCTCACTTCCGGGGTGAAGTATTTTGTGTCCAGCACGGTATCTTTGTTGCGTGGCGTCCCGTTTAGCCAGGTAAAGTCAGCCCATGAATACACCGTATCGCTGTTGGGCGCGGGAGTCGCGTCAGGCGCTTCCAGGGCCTCGGGCAGGACGTGTTGAGGGGCCGGCTTGGCCGAAGCAGTCTCTTGCCCATTGGTCTGAATTGGAAGTGGTGCAGGCTTTTCCGCGGACTTGATTCCAATCGCACCCTCGAGTGAAGCCAGCAGAACGTGCTTGATGGGTGCGGCAGTTGAGGCGCCCCCAGGGCTGGCCGCGGTTGCGGGTGCGGGCTGAGTGGCAGCAACGGTGGCTACGCTGGTCTTTGCCTCTATAGCAACCGGCGCGGGTTGGGCCGGGGTAACAACCGAGGCTGCGCCAGGGGTGGTTGATCCTACCGGCGCGGGCTGAGTCGCGGCAACCGTGGCTGCGCTGGTCTTGGCCTGTGATACAACCGGCGCGGGTTGCGCTGGGGCGGCCGGCGTTGCCACGCTTGCCTGCTTGGCTTCCATCGCTTCCAGGCGTTTTTCCAGCCGGTCCAGGCGCTCAAGCAGAAGCTTTTCCCGATCGGTAAGAGGACCCTCACCCGAGTTCCCGGTAGTTGCGGGCGTGTGCAAATCAGCGGTAAGGTTTGGGTCCCCCGATGCCTTCGACCCTCCCGCAGGAACAAGGGTCATGTCAACTCGTAGATTCTGTTGTGGCGCGAGGTCTACAGTGGTCACCGAGGAGCTGGCCAGCCCTCCCTTGGTCGCCCGCAATTGATAGCGTCCAGGCAAGAGGTTCGCAACCACGAAAGTCCCGTCATCATCACTGATGATATCCCGGTCGGTGTTATCTTCCACGCTGTGCACCAAAACCTGCACTCGGGGCAGTGGGGCTCCCAAGGCGTTGAGGGTAACGCCGTGGACGTCGCCATATCCGGGTCCGGCTTGGGCGGAAGTGAAACTGATGAGCAAGCAACACGAAACCGCGAGCGCCCCCGCGAACGCAGCCTTCATGCGCAATCTGAATGGGTGTAAGTGGGATTGAGATAGGTTAATCTCACCCATCCTGAAATACGTCATAAAACGTACCTCCTCTATGTTGAAACGATTTGGTTACGACGGGTAACCCCCTACCCAAAATCAAGAATAGAGAGTGGGGCATGAAGAAGGCATAAATGCGTCATAAGGAATTTGAGAAGAACTTATTGTTTCCCTTTATGCGTGGCATGGAGGGAAGAGAGCGACAGAAGGCTACAGGAATCATTCTGTTTATCGCGCTGGTAAACAATCTCAATAGGTCTTCCCTCAATAGCTCATTCGCGACGCAATGCGAAACTAATTTTCGGAGTGCGGCGACTCGTCGCCGCTTTTGCGCGCCGCGACTCGTCGCGGCGAATCAGCAACCGCTGACAAGTCAGCGGTAGAAAAAGCGGGAGCGAGCTCCCGCACTCCGAAATTTGGGCTCCATCACTTGCCGGGGGGAGCGAGGGTCCTTGTGGGAACACTAACCGAGCCCTGGACAATATCCAGAAATGCTTTGGCGGGTAACGACATGGGGCTTCCCCGCCGATATACCAGACCTAGCTCACGATGATGTTTCTTACCCTGCAAGGGGACCAATTTGAGCGTTCCGGCCGCCACTTCGGTCTGCGCAAACGCTTCCGGAAGCAGCGAGATGCCGATTCCTGCGGAAACATATTTCTTGATGATTTCAACGCTCGCCAATTCCATCGAAATCTGCAAAGTCTTTTTATACGGCCGCAAAAGGTCATCGATCATCTTGCGGGTCCTTCCGGTTTTCGGCAGGAGCAACGGGTAGAAGGAAATATCCGCGGGGGTAACCTCGGGTTTCTCCGCCAAGGGATGATCGGAAGGCACCAACACCTTCAACTCGGCCGAGAATATGGGAATGAATTCCAGGCCTTTTACGCTGCGGGGCAAAGAAACGATGCCGATTTCCAAATTCCCTTCTTGAATTTGTTCCAGGATTTTATGGCTGAAATTCCTGTAGATATTCACTTGCACCAGAGGGTAGAGCCGCCGAAAGCCCGCCAGGGCGTTGGGCAAGACGTAGAGACAGGTGGCGTCATTTGTTCCAATGCGCAGGCTGCCACGGGGGTTCTGTTTGATCTGCCCGATGGCTTCCAAGGCCTCCGTGCGGAGAGCCAGCAATTCTTCGGCGTAGCGGCGAAGCGTGGCGCCGGCTTGCGTGAGCCTTACCGCCTTGAAATCGCGTTTGAAAAGCTTTCCCCCGAATTCCCTTTCCAAGCGCTGAATTTGCTGGCTCAGCGTGGGCTGGGTGCGATAGAGGACGGCGGCAGCGCGAGAGAAATTCTGCACCCTGGCAACCTCAAGGAAGCCCTCGAGATAGTCAAAGCTCATACGATGCCGGACCCGCGTCTGTTTCACCATGCGCATGACTGCGTCCAATTCGTAAAGTAAGCTTCGGCTTCCGCCCCAAGCTCGGAGTGAGTTACGGCAAAACCCATCTTACAAGATAAGCTGTCCATTATGAACAAAGCCTAAAGAGCGGATAAGGAATTCATGTATACTTTTCCGTTCAGGCAGGCGTTGGAGCGGATCGCTACCCAGTATATTCCCAAGACGAACTTGAGATTTTGCGGCTCCTGAGAGGAGACCTTACCTTTGCGATACAGTTTGGCGATGGTGGTTTTGTTGTTGGCTGCGTGTATGGAAGCGGGCGGTGATGCATTAATGCGAGTGGGGCTGCACACGCCGACCCACGCGCGGGCGGCGGTGTTTTTCTTACTCGGAGGCCTGGTCCTCACTTTTTATGGTTACACCGTCAACGCGCCGCCTTGGGACTTCGGCCGCCTCCTGGGCGTATACGTGGCCTTTTTCTTCGTCGTGGCGCAGTTGATCTCCTGGCTCAGGTTCGGCCAAAAGCCCGCGCCCATGACCCTGCTGGGAGGCGCCCTGATCGTCATTGGCGGCTGCGTTGTGTCTCTGGCGAAGTGACCTGGCTCCCCGCCCCTTTTTCAACTTTCACCCTCATCGGGTTCGGTACTTTTACTCCCCTCGCTTTTTGCACCGGAGGGGGGTTCCTATAAGATGCTGATCGCCATCGGATGTGGGACATAGAGGTGATAGCGGGGACGCCCTGGATGTAGCGCGGGCGTCTCGCCCGCTGGGGCGTGGGCATCCTGCCCGCGCATTTTTGGCGGGAGCGGGACGCTCCCGCGACAGCGGGCGAGACGCCCGCGCTACATCCGCCTTTTTACTTTTATGTCGCACACCCATCGTCATGGTTTATGTTTTCTTTATGAAGAACTTATGCTTTTTTCATTGTCCACAGCATAAGTTGGGAGTGTCGATATTCCCGTCAGGCCATCCGCCGCCTCGTCCAAGGTAGGCGGAACCCTGACCCCGAAGGCTATTCAGTCTTCTGCTGAAAGTGAGGGTCGCTCGCGTGGAATTCAGGATTCTGGTCGTAGACGATGACGTGCAAATCCGCCGCGTCTTGCGAGTCACGCTGCGTGCGGCAAAGTATGAGGTCGATACCGCCTCCGGTGGCGAGGAGGCTTTGGCGATGATGAAGGATATGAAATACCACCTCGTCCTTCTGGATCTGAGCATGCCCGGGGTGGACGGGCTGGAACTTTGTCGTACGCTTCGCTCCACGTCCGATGCTGAAATTATTATCGTTAGCGTAAGAAGCACTGAAAAAGATATCGTTGCGGGGCTGGATGCTGGCGCAGATGATTATGTTACCAAACCTTTTCGCATGCCGGAATTGCTTGCGAGGATTCGCTCGGCGCTCCGCCGGAATGTTGCCTCCCTGGAATCGGGCCCGCATAAGCTTACCCTGGGAGCCGTCGAAATTGACTTCCGCGACCGCCGCGTAACCGTCGAAGGGAAGGACATCCGGCTGACGCCCAAGGAATTTGAAGTCCTGCACTACCTGGCGAATCATGCCGACAAGCCGGTTCCCCACCGGGATATCCTGAGCGCGGTCTGGGGGCCCGAGCACAGCGAACATCACGAGTACCTGCGGGCCTTCATCAAACAATTGCGCAAGAAGCTTGAGCCCGAACCCGCCGAGCCGCGATACCTGATCACCGAACCTTGGGTCGGCTATAAACTGCGATTAAGCTGAGCGCAAAACCCCTCCCCACTGCTCTCAATCGAGTATTCTCCGGCCGGCTGCAGGTGAGCTGATGCCCATTGGGTCACAGAATTCTTGTGGCGAGCCATACCGTGGCGATGATGAGTATGACGGAGAGGAACAAAATGATGATGTCGTCCTTTTCGAGCTGACCCGACGGTATGGGTACCGGGTCAGACGATCCTCCCACGCCTTTCACGCGGTTCGGGCCGTCTGTCTTGCCCTGGGCACTTTCGGCATGCTTAATGGTCACGTTTTCCTACTCCTCCTGATGAGAGACGGATTCCGCGTCACCTGGGTTACAGGGGGACCGGTTACAGAGGGCAGGGTTGACAAGACCTCGCTGGCACGGTACGTTTCTGGTGGAGCGATGAATCAGAATTCACATCTTCCGTTATCCAGCTTCTACTTTCTGGAGCGAAAGGCGCCGAGCCGCCCGCCGCTTGCCGATCTGGAGACTTGCGTCCAGGTTCACCTTGCCGGGCTCGGCCTTGCCGCGGAGAAGCTTCGAGGCCGGCGCATCGCCATTGCCGTGGGAAGCCGTGGCATTGCCAGCTTGCAGGAGATTGTCCGCGCCATCTGCGGATGGCTGAAGTCTCAAGGCGCGGAACCCTTCATCTTCCCCTCCATGGGCAGTCATGGGGGCGGGACGGCCGACGGCCAGCGCCAGATTCTAGCTGATTATGGAATCACGGAGGCGGGTGTGGGTGTGGAAATCCGCTCGTCGGCGGATACGCTCCAGGTGGATGCGACTTCCTACGGGTTTCCCGTCTTCGCCGACCGCCACGCGTGGGAGTCCGACGGGATCGTGGTGGTGAACCGTGTGAAACCCCATTCCGATTTGAGCGGCGGCATCGAAAGCGGCATGTTGAAGATGATGGCCATCGGACTGGGCAAGCGCGAGGGCGCCACCGAAACTCACAAGCAAATCTGGAAGCACGGGTTCGAACCCACCATCCGCGCCGTCGCCGCGAAAATACTGGGGAGCGGAAAGATTTTGTTCGGGGTCGCAATCGTCGAGAACGAAATGCATGCGGTGGCGGATGTGCGCGCGACTTTGCCGGAGGGCATCGTCGCGGCGGAGGAATCCGCCATCGCCCTGGCCAGAGCGTTGATGCCGCGGCTGCCCTTTCGCCGGCTGGACCTCCTGATCGAGGACGAGATGGGGAAGAACATCAGCGGCGCCGGGATGGACACCAAGGTCGTCGGTCGGGCCGAGGGCATGGCGCCCGGCGAGGGTCCCGCCATCTCCCTCATCTATGCTCGCGATCTCACCAGCGCGAGCGGTGGAAACGCCGTGGGCATGGGGAACGCCGATCTCATCCACGAGCGATTCTTCCGGAAAATCGACTTCCAGAAGACCTATATCAACGCTATTACCGCACTTCACCCCCAGGCCGCGCGGCTGCCCATATACCATCCCTCGGACCGCGCCGCATTGGATTTAGCCCTTGGCCACCTGGGTAGCCCCGATCCGGGCGCCCAACGCTGCGTTTGGATTCGCAACACCCTCAGCCTGAACCGCATTGCCATTTCTCCCCGGTTGCGTAAGGAGATCGATTCTCCTCAACTCTGGCGCTTGGGGGAAATCCCCTTCTCCGCCGAATTTGACGCCGCGGGAGATCTTCGCTCGCCCTTCGAACGCGTGTGATCCAGGAAAAACGGAAACTCGCCATTGCGCTAAAAACCGGTTCAAGGTATGTTACGAATCGGCGGGAAACTAATTTGAAAAACTCCCGCCGGCATTCGGGCGCACCTCTGCAACTTAAATTTCAAAATTCCTGCGGGGAGAGAAGCCATGAGTCTTTCGCGAAGGCGGATGATGTACGGTCTTGCCGGCCTGGCAGGCATGACCCAGAACCTTACGGCGTTGCACGCTCACCATCACGCCCCGCGGTTTGGCAAGCATGCCTTGGAAGCGTCACTCGCCGCTTCCGGCGCGATGGCCGATAACGCTCCCGGCGTTACCGGCCAGGGAAACCTCAAATTCAAAGTCCTGTACGCCTCTGACCACCTTCCCCCCGAAGCCCAGAAGGTGCTGGTGAAGGCTCATGGCGGTTTTGCCGTCGACCGCCGGCCCGGTAAAGAGGAAACCTATTTCGCGCTTCCGGGCGCGGGGATTCTCCAGATCAGCGCGGATTTGAAAACCATCAACCTGCTCGACACTGCCGATGAAATGCGGAAAGTGAACCTGCACGACACTAACATCTGGTACGACAAGGATGGAACCCCCTACCTGGTTTTTCCCGCCAATGATGAGGGCAAGATCTTCACCACCAGCCTCGAAGGCAGAATGGTTCACAAGCTCGATGCTCCGACCGCCAGCGACGAATTCGAACAGCCGGAGATTCACGACTACTTTCTGGGAGGGGGAAACTTTTCCCCGACCGCGGTGGAGTATTTGGAAGGCCTGTATTATGTTACGACTGGATATTGCAATCTGGATTATGTATTAACCGCGCGCGTTACCCCCGACCAGCGCTTCCAGGCAGTCTGGAACGACCTGGCATGGGGCGGGAAAGGCGACGGAATCGGCCAATTCGGCACCGGGCACGGAATTACCAAGTCCCCCGGGAAAGTGCGGCTCGACGTCGCGGACCGCCCTCACTCGCGCTTCGAGCGGTTCACGCGCTACGGCCACTACCTTTCCAGCCTGGCAATGCCCTCGGGTTCCCTGCCCTGCGATATCAATTACCTGGACCAGCAGTACAGCGTCGTCCCCGCGCTGGATGGCCCGGATAAATCCAAGGGCGCGCCCATCTACATCCTCGAGGATGAAAAACTGGTCTCCACCCTGATGATTAAGGAAGACTTGGGGCTGCCGAACTTCGTCCACATCCACAACGCCGCGATCCGGAAAATCGGGAGCAAGTTCTATATCTTCACATTGGCCTGGAACCCCGGCGACTTCGCCATCCTAGAACAAGCGTAGGGATCGGGTGATCGGGTGATCCGGTGATCGGGTCATCGGGTCATTTGGTGATTTGCGATTGGTGATTGGTGAATGATGGTTCGCTATCATCCGAAAGATTGACAACTCTCGCCCTCTCCCCACCCTGCGAAGCTGATTTCGGTTGACGCGTCGCAGCAATTTCGGCCACTATAGCCGCGCCTGCGCGGCGGTGAACGCGAACTGCCGCAGTACGTTTTTCCACCATTACCCAATCCCGTGAAGCCCCGGCAAAATCCGCAACCGAACTACGGCATTGACGCTCCGCTCCAGGGACTGATTATTGTTGGAGTCGTCGTCGCTGCCTTGGCGGTCGGGCTGGGGTTGCGTTGGACCCCAAGCGAAGCGGCCAGGACGGTAGCGAGCGTCATTCTCTCCCTGGTTCCAACGGGCCTGATCCTGCTCCTGTTGATGGCGTCTTATGTCAAGGTCGAGAAATTCCGTCACCGGGACAGGATGCTCAACATGTTGTCATGGCGCGGCGACGAACAAGTCCTGGACATTGGCACCGGGCTGGGCTTGCTCGTGATCGGCGCTGCCAAGCGGTTGAACACGGGCAAGTGCATCGGCATTGATATCTGGCGTAAACAGGATCTGTCCCATAGCACTCTCGAGGCCGCGACTCTCAATGCTGAACTTGAGGGCGTCAGCGATAAGGTAGAATTCCGGAACGCTGATGCGCGGGAGATTCCATTTCCAGACCGCTCGTTTGACTGCGTGCTCTCCAACCTCTGCCTGCACAATATTTCGAGCCCGGAGGGTCGCGCGGCGGCTTGTCGTGAAATCGCGCGCGTGCTGAAGCCCGGAGGTGCGGCGCTTATTTCCGACTTCAGGCACACGGCTGAATACGCGAAAACGTTCCGCGAGCAGGGACTGGAAACCACGCGCACGATCTCGTTTCTCATCGCTCCGATGCTGCAGAGAATCGTTAGGGCGGAGAAACGACTGTGACCTTTTTTGAATATCCTGGCGGAGTAAATGGCCGTCTGTCCGTTACTTTTTATGCTTCCCTTGACCAACTTCCCCCCTTTGGAGATTACTCGATGCAAAACCGCACTTACCGGCGTTTCCAAGGCAAGCCCCTTTACGGTTTCGGTTTTGGATTGAGTTACTCCACAATTCGGGTTCAGTAAATTGGAGCTTTCGGTGGCCCAGATTCAAGCCGGCGCCCCAGCGCGCGCCTTGCGCGGATTCACACGCGCGAAGCTCCAGGTTACAAGGGAAGTGAAATTGCCCCGGTGGGGGTAGCACAGGCACTCCTGCCGGTGCATGCACCGGCGGTAAGCCGTCACCGACACAGGCAAGAGTGCCTGTATCACCCTTTACAATGGCAGATTTAGCAGTCGCGCGGCATTGGCGTTATAGACTTTGCGGAGGATTTCGTCCGGCAGGCCCAGGCCGGAAATTCTCCAGCGCCCCTGGGGAGGAACCTGCGCCGGGGCATAGTCGAAATATTCGTCTTCCGTTTCCAGGAAGCGGAAATAGATCTCGTAAAGCTCATCGCCGAAGATCTGCTGCGGAGTCTCCGTGCCGTGGGGGGCAGCGTCTGTTCCCATCATGATGCGGTCCTGGCACTTCTCGAAGAACTTGCGCGCCTGGCGTGGCTGGCGGCCGAGTTCGTTGAGCCGCGCGGCCATCTCGACGTGCATGTTGGGCATCCGGTCCAGACACTCGGAAACGTAGCCAAGGTCTTCCGGCCGGTTCCCCACGTGCAGGGCAATGAACTGTGTTTTGGGGTGACGGGCAAACACCCGGTTGCGGGCCTCGAGTAAATCCATCTTGCTCGGATAGTCGCGACCGTAGAACGACCAACTGGGATGGTTGTTCAACTCTTCGAACCGCTCATTGAAGCGGTCGATGGGCAGGAAAAACGCGTCAGGGTCTGAGGTGTGAATCGACACGGGCATTCCGTGCGCGCCACACGCTTCCCACATCGGATCGAAGCGCCGGTCGTCCAACTTCACCAGATTCCCCGTGGTAACGTTCCCGCGCAAGTAGAGCCCCAGCGTTTTCAGGACCTTTAAACCCTTGGCGCCGGCCGAGTGGGCGCGCTCGATCTCATCCCCTTGAAATTGGGCGTAGCCAGGCTCGTTCGAGCGGTCCCACCACGGTTCTGTAAACACCAGGAAGCGGCCCGGATAGGCGGTCTGCCACTTGGCGATGACCTCCACCAATCCTTGGCCGTGTCCGCCGGTAAGATCCACCATGGTGCGAAGGTTTTTGCGATCCATAACTGCCAGAATTTCTTCCGGCGGCGCCGCGTACTTCATCTTTTCGCCGAGGGGTACCCCATTCTGGCTTGCGGCCTGAAATGAGAGATGGGTGTGGACGTCGATCACCGGGAACTTCGAACGCGGAACCTTTGTCTCCGGAACATGGAGCATGCTCTTGGGCTGGAAATCACTGAGGTCCAGCGGCTCTTTGTGTTTCACCTCGGGTTTCCCCGGGATTGGCTCTCCCGGCACCCTCGTTGGCGATGCGGCCGCCTGGCTTCCCACTATGGCCGCGACGGCGCCGCGCAACCACTGCCTTCGATTCCAGAAACTCATGATCTCTCCCTCGCTTTCCTCTCCAACGATTCGCCCTTGTGGGCTCAGCCATTATGCGCTGGAATTGTGACGTACTTGTAGCGCCGTCCTTTGGGGCGGCACATGCCGGGCGAAAGCCCGGCGCTACATCGGACATCGCGCGAATCAAACGCATCATGATTTGCGACGCACTATATTAGCGCTTCCAGACTCAGTGCTGATCAATAATATCCGTCCCGGCGGGCGGGGTGAATTGAAAGAGCGAGCGCGGCAGCACGGGATCGCGTTCGATGTGGTCGAAATGAAAATCCATGCGGCTGTGGTCGGGGTAATTCACTACCAGCCTTCGCATATCGAATTGCGGACTTAATTCGATCAAGACGTCCGTGTAGTCTTCCGCGAATTCCTTCTTGGGGAAAGCGCGCACCACGTGATCGGCAGGGTCATGATCCAGCGCCGCGTCTGCCATTTCCACCCGCGAAAAGACTCGCCGCAAATTCAACCTGGTCAGCAGCAGCTCAAATGGCACCCGGAAGTCTTCACTCGATTTCGCGGACGCGCGGGTGAGTTGGTGTTCTTCGGGAATATAGAGTGACACCTGCTTGCCATCGGACAGAAAGAGCTTCTGTGTGGGGCTCACGTAATCCCACCGCATCAACCCGCCACGGGCAAAGGCGACGCGCCCTGCCTCATTGCGCGTCTTCCCTCCCGCGGTATAGGCCTGAGTAAACTCCGCCCGCAGGCCGCGGATATCGCGATAGCTCGATTCGAATTGCTGAACGTAGGCATCTGCGGTTGTGGGGGCCTGCGTTTGTGCCCGCATTGTCGTAGCGAGACAGCACAACAGGGTCACCGTTAGCCATCCACGATTCGAGCCCCCTAACGCGGCTCTTTCTCCACCACCTCGGGTCCCTGTGTGCGGAGCTTTGGAGTGCGGCAGCTTGCTGCCGCTTTTCCGCCAGCCAGCTTGCTGGCTGGCTTGAAATTGTGCCCCGGGCTGAGGCCCCAGCGAGTATGCTCGCGTGGAGGAAAGCGGCAGCAAGCTGCCGCACTCCAAAGCTTCGCACCCACGCACGATGGCGGGCCGTGGGCACCGGTAACTATGGTTTTGGTGTGTTGGCATGGGATGAATTTGATGTGAGTCGCTGGAGGGCGGCCTGGGCCTCCTGGTTGCGCGGGTCAACGCTCAGGCCGGCGCGATATTGGTCCGCAGCCTCGGCCGCACGGCCCTCCCCTTCAAGAATTCCCGCCAGTCCAAAGTGTCCCCGAGGATCGAATTCCTCCAGCCCGATCGCCCGCTGATAGTCCTGCTCGGCGATATCGCGCTGCCCCTCGCGCAGGGCGATGTCTCCCAGCGCGTCGAAGGCTCCCGCATTGGGAATGCTGGCCACCGAGGCCTGGAATTGCGCTTCGGCTTCTGGCAGGCGGCCGGCGGCGAAATAGAAGCCCCCCAGTTCATTCCGCGTTTCGACGCTTAATGGCGCGAGCGCTACGGCCGCTTGCAACTGAAGTTCCGCCTCCAAACTTCTACCCGTGGCTTCATAGGCACGTCCGAGATTCAAATGAGCGTCGGTGTAATTCGGGCGCTGTCGCATTGCCTGTTGAAAGTAGGCGATGGCCTCGTCGTTCTGTTTTCTGCTCGCATAGACCAGCCCCAGGTTATTGAGAAGCGGGGCGCTATCGGGAGAGGATTCGAGCGCCTTCTTCCACTCGCGTTCGGCGGCGGCAGGTTGCATATGATTCCAGTATACCGCTCCCAGATTCAGGCGGAGGCTTCCCGCTTCCGGCACCGCCGCCAGCGTGACGCGATAATATGTTTCATCGTCCCGCCAATCGCGATTGCGGAGCACAATACGGACGAACGCCAACACCGCGAGCACGGCTAAAAAGGTTCCAAACGCTACGCGCCAGATGCGCGGCCGCGCTGCCTTCCGGTTCCAGAGTTTTTGGATTCCCCACCCGGCCACCCAGCAGAGGCCCACGGAAGGAAGATAGAGGTACCGCTCAGTGAAAACGTTGGGACCCAGCCAGCGGGAGTTTAGCACCGGAGCGATGTTAATAAAGAACCAGATCAAACCGAAGGAAACGCGGTGGGCGCTTTTCCAAAGGAGCCCAAATGCCAACATGCACATGCCCAGCGCGGCGACTCCGGCGAGGACCCCAGGGTCTAGCAGGGTGATGCTCTTGTGAAAGGGATAATAGGCAATGAGGTGAATCGGCCAGATCATCTTCCACAAGTATTCGCCCGCCAAAGGCGCTGAGGAGAGAATGGCCTCGTACCAGCTTACGTTGCGGGTCAACTGCACGGGCGCGAAGGCGCCAAAAAACCGAATCCGAAACAAAATGTAGACCACCACCATCAGCCACAGGGCGCCGTAGCGCGACGCCTTTTGCCGCCAGGTGGTGCTGAGGCGATCGCTGCGGTAAAGATGCTCGAAAATCGTAGCCGTGAGCGGCAGAGTTACCGCCTGTTCCTTGGAAAGCAGCGCCAGAATGAAGCTCCCCACCATCCCCAACTGCATCCACTCCGAGCGCGCACCATGCGGACGGGCAGACTCGAGGAAAAACCAAAAGGTGCCCAGATAGAACACGGCCAAGTCGAGGTCCGTCACTCCCGAAACCCACGCGACGGACTCGGTGTGAATCGGGTGGAGCGCAAAAATTGCCGCAGTTGCGAAGGCCAGCCACTGATCCTGGAAGAGCCGCGTGGTCAGCCCGAACAGCAGGCACACAATGAGAGCGTGGAGCAGCAGATTCGCAAGGTGGAATCCGTAGGGAAGCACCCCGAACAGCTTGTAACAGATCAAGAAGCCAAAAATGCTGATGGGGCGATAGTAGTTTGTTGCGCCACGCGCGCCGAGGTGCGCCAGGATTCGCGTGCTGAAGATTTCTCCCACGTGGGAAAAACTGCGGATATAGGGATTGGTCAAAACCTCATGGTTGTCGTCATAGACGAATCCATTTTGTAGAGTGTTGAAGTACGGGAGGATCGCGAGAAGGAGTAGTAGGGTGATTAGCCAGGGGTGCTGGTGATTTAATGATTGGTGATTTGTGATTGGCGGTAGCTCCATCAATGGCTGTCCTCGACGTGGCATGGGCATCCTGCCCGTGTGAAGTCATGGCCCGGACGGCCATGCCACAAGCCAGGCTCGCTCATCGGCCGCCCCCCACCTTTTTCCCCAACTCGGGCGGCTTGGAAAGCCAGGGCAGGCGTTCCACCCAGCTTGCGGGGATCGCCACCGAAACCGGGATATCACCCCAATGGTGGTAAAGCCAATTTCCCAGCAGATAGGAAACCGGCGCCAGGATCAATCCCGCCACGACATCAATCAGGTAATGATAGCGCAGATAGAGCGTAGAGAACCAAAGGCTGAGGATCAGCGGCGAGAGAATCCAAAAGAGTTTCTTGGAATTGCGATAAGCATAAAGCCAAACCACAAATGAAATCGCCACGTGGAGGCTGGGAAAGACATCGCGGCTAATGCGGGCGAAGTCCATGAAATCCACATCGCGGTTAAACATCCAGATTGAATGGCTCAGCGGGACCGTGTATTGATTGCGCAAGGTATACATTGGACCAATGGCGGGGACCAGAAGATAACCCAGCAGTCCCAGAAAGGAAACCACCATCAGGCCGCTCATCATTTCGCGAAAACGCGCACGGTCGCGCCACGCATAGACAAAGCAAGCGACGATAGGAATGTTGATGACGTGGAAGAAATAAGCAAAGTTCATATAAGCCGTCATTCCGGGGGAGATGATCCTTTGCAAGACCAAGCTGGCTTGAAATCCAAAAAGCCGTTGATCGAGCGCCATCAAAGCCCGGTCGCGGTCCGTAGTGACGATCAGCAATGTCGCATCGCCCCAGAGGGTGTAATACATCAGCAGAATGATGAGGAAGGGAAACCAATCACGGAGGATTCCCCAAAACGGCCGAACAAAATCCCAAGGCCCCTCACTCCCGGTCGCAGGGGCGGCCCGCCCCGCTATAAAGTAATGGACCATTTCCTTGGCGAGCAGCAGCGTTACCGCCGGAATGATGATGAGGACATCGGCAGGGCTGAAGTTGGAGCCTTGCAGGCCGCGAAAGACGATTCGGAGAAGGAGGTTGAGGAGAAAGAACGTAAGGGCAACCAAGTCCTCCAGCCGCACGTAGAACGTGAGGCGCGGGCTACTGGTCATAGAGACCTTTCAGCGCCTCAAATCTCTCCCGCGCGGGCGGAGGGAAGGGGAATTTCGCCGTCTCATCGAGCACTGCCAGCGCTCGCTGGCGATCGCCGCCAAGATAAAAGGCGCGCGCCAAGCCCTCGACGGCGGCTTGGTTATTGGGAAAAATCTGAAGCACCCCGAGGAAACTCTGCTGCGCCTCGGGATATTTTTTTTCCGCCGTGTAAGCAAGACCCTGCAAGACATAGGGCGCGGCGTAGGCAGGGTTTTGGCGAATCAGGCGCAAGGTGGTGGCCACGACTTTGTCGTACTGACCCAGAAAGTACGAGTAGAGCGCGAACTCGTACTCGTCCACCTCATCCATGTCGCCGTTGCTCAAGGCCCGCATAGCCGGCTCGTCGTCCAGAGCCGACTGGAGCTGGCCCAATAGGACTTTGCTCTGCCTCAGGGCGCGCCAGTAGTTTAGGTTGTTGGGGCGCAAACTGACGGCCTGGAGGGCGTTGGAATAGCCTTTTACCAGTTCCCCGCGGCTCAGGTTGTTGCTGGAGCTCGACCTGTAAACTTGTGCGGCAACATCGTTGCCGGCTTCCCACGCCCCCACCCCTGCTAAAGCCAGGATGAGCGCGTAGAGAGCGGGCTTTATCCAAGCCTGCCGTACCGCAAGAGCGGCCACCGATTTGGAGGCAACCAGCCCCAGAAAAACCAGTCCCAAAACCTTGACCGTTTCCCAAAAAGCGAATTGTATGACTTCCACGCGAGGTCACCTTTACCCTTTTGCAAACGAACGCTTGGCTAAAATACGAAGTCGAAGAGTTGAAGAGGATAAGAAAGTTGAAAAAGGAACTTCTCCAACCCCTTCAACTTCTTTGACTCCTTCAACGCCTGCCCGGCGCTTCTACTGCACTAATGCCAAATCAACTCGGGTCTTCGGGTCCAGCGCGGCGCGGTCGTCTGGCCCGACGACAAAAGGCACCCCTGAGGGGTCAAGCGGAGTCCGTCGCAAGTAGCCAGCCGCAACCAGATCCTGCATGGAGTGCGCTTCCTTCCCCGCTTTCTGCTTGTAAAGGACCAGCAATCCGTCGAGCTTTCTCAAAGCCTCCTGGGCATCAAGGGCAGCGAGATGAATCTCCGCACTATGACGGATGGAATCGTTCCCGGCCGAGCGGCCAATTTCCCCCCAAAGGATACGCGAGGTTTGAATTTCGCCCCCTTGCGCCGCCACCGAGGCGGCAAGCACGCGCATCCAAGGCAATGCGCCGGGCTGCTCGCTTCCCGCTTGAAATGCCCTGGCCGCGTGCGCGTAGTCCTTCATGTCCCAGTAGTAGATAAACCCCAAATCCTCCCACATCCGCCAATAATCCGGATTATTTACTATCCCCCGTTCCAGCAGGTAAATGGCCCGCTGCGGGTCCCCGGCGCCTTCCGGCGGCTTTCCCGCCAGGAAGAGCGACCCAAAGCGATAGGCGATCAAGAGGTGCGGGTCAAGGTTGGTCGCGATGTCCAGCAAAGTCCCGAGTAGCTTGAACTCCTTGGCGTGGGCTAGGCGGTGACGTCCATAGTATTGCACCGCGCGGGTCCAGTAGATGGCGGCCAATAAGCCCGAATATCCCCCGCTGATCCGCGAAAACCTGGCTTCCGATGGCAAGAAGATGAGTTCCTCACGTTGGTTTTGGGCCGAGCCAAGTTGTTTGTCAATGCCCTTTTGAAGCGGATAGAGGCTTAGCAAGCCGCCCGCGACAATCAAGAGGCATAGCGGTCGCGTCCACCCTCTTTGCCGAGTTTCGAGACGCCAAAATGTCATCGAAACTCCCGCTCCTCGAAGATAAGGACGGCTCCTGAAAGTAGGATGGCGATGTAAAGCAGGGCGTAACAGGTGTTTGCCGTGATCAGCACACCAGGGATTCTCACCCCGTGCGCCACCTGATCGATGACGTTGAAATCGCTGAAATTAGGCAAAATGTAGTAAAGGACAGCCGTCGCCTTTTCCAGAAGCGGGCTGCCGCTTTCATGGCCGAACCAGCGGATGTCACTCGAAAAATTGCCAATGACAAAGAGGCAAAAAGTGAAGACCGCAGAGAGGATCGACGTAGAAATGCAGGAAAAGAAAATCGCGATGCCCACCACGACCGCCAGTTCGAGCATGATGAAGTACACCGCAGTCAGAAGGGAAAAGTCTTGGAGCGCCAAGCCCTTTTTCTGGATGGCCAACGCCAAGTAAAAGCCCGCCGTCATGATGGAGGTATTGACAAAAAGTGTCAACAGCAACCCCGCATATTTGCCCAGGATGAATTCAGCCCGGCTGACCGGCTTCGAAAGGATGTTATAGATCGTCCGACGATCGATCTCTTTTGATACCAAACCGATTCCGATAAAGATTGCGATCAGAAGGCCAAACACGGAAATGGCTCCGAGGCCCAGATTGACCAGGATGAGTTGCTCGACGCCCACGGAAATGCTTCCCATAAGGACCGCCGCGCCGATCATCAGGAAAGCGAAGACAATCAGGTTGTAGAGGACACGTTCGCGCACGGATTCTTTGAAGGCCCCCAGCGCGATGGTCAAAATCCGACCCATCAATCCCTACCTATCCATCATAGGTACCAAGCGGCACGGTCGACGCCAAATTGGCTGCGGACACTTTAGCCATGAAGTAATCTTCCAACGACATCTTGACCGGATTCAGGGAAATCACCTTTGCCTTGCCGCGTAATGAAATGGCCAGAACCTCTTCGGTGCTGGCCTCCTCACGGATTTCCAGGCGGACTCGATCCCCCGTCCGCACCATGGAGAAAACCAAAGGTCGCAGCTCTTCCAAAACCCTGTCCGGGGGATTCTCGAGAATCAACTCGGTCACGGAAGCCCCCAAACTCAAGATTTGGCGAAGTTCACCGCAGCCTTGGAGTTGGCCACGGTTCAGGATCGCGACGCGGTCGCAGAGGGTCTCCGCATCGGACAAAATGTGAGTCGAGAAGAATACGGTTTTCCTTGCCTCGCGCAGTTGAAGAACCAGATCGCGCACTTCGCGGCGCCCGATGGGGTCGAGGCCCGTCATGGGCTCGTCGAGGAAAACCACGTCCGGGTCGTTGATCAGTGCTTGCGCGATGCCCGCTCTCTGCACCATCCCTTTCGAAAACCGCCGGAGCGGGACGTGCCGCGACTCGGTGAGGCCCACTTGCTCCAAGAGTTGATTGACGCGGCGGCGCAGAGCATCTCGGCCTAGCCCGAAAAGCCTACCCGTGTAGTTAAGCAGCTCGTCCGGCGTCAAATGATCGTAAAAGTACGGATGCTCGGGGAGATAGCCCACTCGCTGGTGCATCGTGGTGTCATTCAGTTCCTTGCCCAGGATTCGCGCCGTGCCGGAAGTGGGAAAAACCAAACGGAAGAGGATTTTGAGGGTGGTGGTCTTCCCCGCCCCATTCGGGCCCAACAGGCCAAAGACTTCGCCCGACTCCACCTGGAGGATCAGGGAATTCAAAGCGCGTTTAATCCGCGACTTCCAGAACCCCACACGATATTCTTTTGTCAGGGCGTTGATTTCGATGGCATGCATGACTCTAAACCATTGACGAGATGAACGCTATCCACTTCAACGTACCATCTCGGCGCCCGCGTTACAAGTCCCTGGCGCATTATACCGAAAAAAGAAAAGGGGAGTCATGCGACTCCCCTTCCGGAAAGCTTTCCGTGTCCCTGAAACGCTTAGCCAGCAATCGGTGAATCGGTGGAAGTAGCAGTCACCGTCGAATTCTGACGAATCACGCCGGACTGGTCTGTGAAGTAGTAGTTTGTGCCAGTCGATGTCGTGATGGGGACTGCCGTAAATGAGTAAGTATTGATGCGCCCGGTGGAGTCACTGGCGCCGGGGGTATACGTGAAGCTGTATCCGCTCTTGGCACCGCCGGCCAAGACGCTGTCAATAAGGCCAGCAGCGGTCGAAGTTGGGTTGGTTGTAGCATTAGCTGTCGGGGCCAGATAGGACAAGCTATAAGTGAAACCAACGTTATAGGTTGACGAATAAGTGATCTCGGCAGTATTCAGGGTCCGCAGTGAACCCACGGCTGAGGCTTGGTTTGCAGCGATCCGCGAACGAAGCAGGTTGGGGATGGCAATCGCCGCGATGATCAGGATGATCGCCACGACGATCAACAGCTCGATAAGCGAGAAGCCCTTGGAACTCTTTTTCATTCAATCCTCCGCAGTAATTTAAGTCACCACTTGGAAATTTCCAGGCAATACTCGTCCTTTGATAAGGCAACTTGCCTTCCAACGTGCCACTCCACCCTCCTGACGGCTCTTAAAATTCTGCTTTATTTTCATTAGGTTAGAAAAAGCCTTGAAAATGGCACCGACACACCGCCCGTCCGGGCACAGGGGTGTGCCCCTTTTTGTCGAAATGGGCAGACAATTCACGTCATTTTCCGTCCGAGCTACACGGCCCAACTGCAGCCTCTCTGGGCTGAATCGTACCCACATCCCCCATCTGATTGTATGCCTGGGGTTTGCGGCTAACTCGGGTGGCGACGCCAATGCCACCGCCAATCCGTATGAGGGAGCCTTAGGATGTGGCAGATAAGTCGTTTTAGGAAAGGACATCCGGTATCAGTGCGCCGCTTACCCCCTGATCGTGGGCCGCGCCTTTAGTTGACAATTTGTCAATATATTTGTTTTCATCAACATAGCCGGATCAACCTTCATCTTGCACAGTTCCCTGCACCAGACGCCCTGCGCTCGAGAGAAAAACTCT
The DNA here is from genome assembly GCA_050010335.1 of Terriglobia bacterium. GTDB lineage: Bacteria > Acidobacteriota > Terriglobia > UBA7540 > UBA7540 > Bog-366. Next base: position 7,918 of record JBEKLF010000021.1, on the reverse strand, counting down.
AGCGCCAAGCTCCTGACGCCTTGCACCTGACACCTGAAACCGGCTCTTACTTGTTTTCATCAACATAGCCGGATCAACCTTCATTTTCGACATGTGGGCCGCGTGCATTTAGGTCAGTAACCATTTGAGCCTGAAGGCGAAGGCCTTGAGCCCGGAGAGGTGCCCTTCTGTCCAGCCGTTTGCCCTGCTTCGATTTCCTCGGCCTGCTGCCGGGCGGACGTGTTAGTAGGGTCCAGATCCAGTTCCTGATGGAACTCTGACAGCGCGGCGGGAAGATTTCCCTGCAATTTGAGAATAACGCCCAGGGCAAAATGGTAATGATCCGCGTCGGGCCGAATCATCACCGCGCGCTGCACGTTGGCGGCGGCAGCGTTGATGTCTCCCAGCTTCAACTTTGTCAGTCCCAGGTAAAAAAAGCCATTCGGCCGGCTCGCGTCGATTTGCACTGCTCGGCTCAAGTAGCGGTCGGCTTCGGTAAGCTTCCCGGTCAGATAGTAGGCATAGCCGAGGTTGTAGTTGACATCCCAATTGTCCGGTTGAGTTGGCCAGATTTCCTCGTACATCTTGATGGCCTCATCCAAATGGCCCTGCCGCCCGAGGATTCCCGCCATATTCATATTGGACTTGTGACCTTCGGACGACATGGAAGTGACATAGGTAAAGAACGTGGTCTCGGTGGCATAACAGGCTGTGGCCTGAACCACCCCCAAGCCCAGCGCCAATCCGATTATTGCCGCAATTCCGAGTTGGAGGACGGGTTGTCCCAAAAGCCGGCTCGACCCAAGTTTCAAATGCCGCAGGCCCACGGCCACCAGCATGGCAAACCCAAACGATGGCAGGTACAAATAACGGTCATGAACGAGATGGCCTTCAATGAATGCCCGCAAGTTTAAGACGGGCAAAATGGGTACCACCATCCAGATCGCGGCAACCGCCGCCTTGGGGGACCGCTTGGCCCAAAACCACAGGCCCGCACCCGCCATCAGGACTGGTATGGCGGGCAGTAAGACGTTCCGAATATCCAGATGGGAGTAAAACTCACGGTCGTAGAAAGGACTGAGGCGGGAGGGCCAGACCAAATGCTGAAGGTAGAACCAGAGCACCGACGGCCACGTCAGGAACATGCTGAGATAGGAATGCGCCTCTTTCGTATTCTGAAACCCTTGCAAGGCCAGGAGCCGTGCCACCAGGTAAATGGCGAAAAGCCCCAGGTAGGGAGCAACGACCTTAGAGGCATCCACGGAACGTAGGACCCAGATGCGCCACCATGAAGGGGCTGTCCGCTCGCTCCAGAGAACCTCACAGGCAAAGATGACAAAAGGAAGGATGACTGCCGTCTCCTTGGAAAGGCTAGCCAGCGCATACAGCGCCAGCGATGTGGCCAGATAACCTCGCCCGCGCGCGGGATCGGTTCGCTTTTTGAGATAGCAAAGGTAGGAGCCGAACAGGAATAATGCGAACAGGGGTTCGGTGACCCCCGAAACCCAGGCCACAGCCTCTGCGTGGGTGGGATGCAGTCCGAAAATCAGGGTGGCGAAGAGGGCGGCGAGCCGGTCCTTCACCAAGCGGACCGCCGTGTAGTAGACCAGCAGCGTAACTCCGACATGGCAAAGGACCGTGCAAAGGTGCCATCCCCACGGGTTCGGTCCGAAAACCAGGTATTGTAGCCTGAACCACACCAGAAAAATCGGCCGATAAAAGGTGCCGCGAAAAACGGGATGCTCGAAGGCCCAAACGTCGCGAGTAAAATACCGAGGCAAGTATTTCCATGACCGCAGCCACGTGTTCCCCAAGATCTGAAAGCTGTCGTCATGAACGAACTGGAACCACAGAGAGTCGGCGTAAGCCAGAAAAACCACGGCCAGGATTACCACGAGCCCGAGAGTTGCGGCCCGGTCGCTCAACGGAGCGCCGGGAAGCTCAGAACCCGCCACCGGGGTTGCGCCTACCGGGTTTTCGTGTTTCGACTCCAACCTTCGCCTCTCGTCAGGGAATTCGTTATTGCCCGCGCGAATGCATTATGCCATGCAAGATACCATTGCAATGCTGCATTTTCGGCCACGAGGCCTGTCAGATTCGTGTTGAAGAGCTCTCAAAGTGTGCAATTTCGTGAAAAGAGCTGGTTTTTCGCCGGACAGTTTGTCGCCCTCTCCTGTGTTTTCATACACATCCCCGGAGGTTCCTTCATATTTAACATCTCTTGGGGTGATTTTCGTAGCGCGGTCGTCAGGGAGGGAGATTTTCGCACGACCCATGCATCGCCAGGACTTCATCACACATCTAAGCTACACTACTGGCGTCGATTTGTCAAGAGACATGTTGTCGCAAATGTTCCTGGAAGTAGTTTATCTTGGTGTTTTGGTGTCTTGGTGGCTCATTTTTTCCACCACCTAATGGGCTGCGTCGCAAGTAAGGGTACTTGTAGCGCCGTCCTTTAGGGCGGCACCTGCCGGGCCATTGCCCGGCGCTGGAGTTTGTACGCATTGAACGGACCGCCCCCGCAGGAGACCCTCAAAGATTACAGCGCAGACCACGTCTACGGCTAGGCGACTTGATGCGTCCAAGTGGCGGGGAATCGGTAAACCCTACGTCAGTGAGAACCTATTCGCCGATTGCTTGTGGGAAGGGCTGTTATCAACAGCTATCCATTCGCACTGTGCGGTGTGCCACACTCTCCATAAAAGCGACCGTTTGGGCCGATTCGTGTGCGGCGGCCCAACTATTCCTCCAGGACCCAGTACGAAAAGTCTAGCTGGGTAGAAAGGTTCTCTCTCTACTGGCGATACGTCATAGGGGTTCGCAGCTGAACGGAAGCGCCTCGCAGGGCGCATCGGTAAACGCGAACTCTGTTTCACCTGTTGGGAAAGCTGGCTAGGTTGAAGCCAAATGAACGCGGATTGACTTTCCCACTCAGTACTTCGTGCGCCCCAAATCGATGGATTAAGCCTTGGCTAGCGTCCCGAGACTAACAAACACCTATCGTACAAGTCGGGGTAGTTCTGTGCGACTCGATCCTCAAGGCGCCTCATTAAGATTGGGTCCTTCTTCGTATTTGCCAGAAGGTGCGTTAAGCCGATGCGCCCAGCGTCGAAATACGCATCTTCGAATGAGTCGAAAAGGAATTTGACAGTCAAGTTTTTGAAAGGTGAACCCTCTCGGCCGTGATGATAGTCCACGCATGCAGAAAGAAGATACTGTTCGAGGAGGATTGCGTGTCGTGCTTTGTGCGGGACATTTGGGAGCAGGGCTGCATTGCGGCTATCCGTGATCAACCGAAATGCTAATTCCGCATAGTATCGGATAAAAGCAAGGTTCTGACCCCCGAATACTCCACAGGCGATTCCCTTCTGGCACGCTCCAAAAACCGTTCGTGCCCACAGCCACTCCGTGGGCAACCAGCCGCCGCGCTTAAGGAGGAAGGATTCGAGCACCTCTGGCATGTAAAACTCCGAGGCCCCCAGCGAGAAATACTCGGCGTTCTGTGCAAACAGGTCGCCCGCAATGATAGATGGATCAATGGCCTTCCACAGATAGGCATCACTATCAATATGGACAAACGGGCTAGTCTCGCTACGATAGGCGTGCAGCTTGCCGAGTGTCCACCACCTGGGATCGTAGTGCCGAAGAGAATCTAGCGCGGTGGAGACTGTGTCGAAGCGCAACCCCAAACGATCTACGAGGAGATACGCACCGTGCGAATCGGTGTAGAGACAAATACTTGGAAAGTGGTGGCGGGCCGTTTCAACAGACAGAATCCACGACAACAGATGATGTCGCTCGCTAAGCCAGCCCCAGGAGGCGTTCGCAAGGAAGGGTTTGGTCCAAAAGGTCCAGACAGCTCGCATTACAATAAATCGGATCCGATTGCCCCGTTGCCGTATAGGACGTACCGGTCCGGCATCCGCTGAATCGTGCTCCGAAACTTCTGAACCACGTCGTTAAATTCCATCTCGCGCAGACGACGGGCGTCGTGCTCGAATGGCGATAAGCCCGAATCGAGTCCGCCAGTATCGGCGCCGCACCGGGCACAGAAGCTCTCAGTCAAAGCGTTACCGCAGAGAGGGCAGATCATTGCGTACCTCCTTGGTCTGGAGTGGTTATGTTAAGGCTGATTTATGTGACCTGTCAACGCCACGACCACACGCCACGATCACCGCATTTATCGACGCTCGTGAACCGAACCTCTCTCATTCCCGGGCCCCGCGATCGCTAATCTGGTCGCGGCGAGGCCAAAATCGACAAGACCAAAACGCCGCCGCGGTCTCGCGAACGTGCTGGTATAATCCACACCATGTTAAGGCTTACTGCGTCGCGGCTAAAAGTCTGGCGAAAGCGCTTTCCGGAGGATTCGAGGCTGGACGAGTTTTTTACAGACGCAAAGGAGGCCTGTGCGAAATTCGAAAGTTTGGTCATTGATCCCGATTCGCCCAGGATTCTTGTTTACTACGGCGAAGGATTGGTTGGGAAGTCCACTATTTTGCGGAAGAATCGGTTGTATTGCCACCAGACGAGGATACCCGTCGCCCTCGCCGGGCTAGCGCAGCAAGCCGATTTTGTTTCGCTCCTGCAAGAGTGGCAGCAGGGGCTGTCGCAAGCGGATATCGATTTGCCGCACTTCAATAAGACTCTCAAGAAGTATACCCGATTGAAGAACGACGTTACCCAGAAAAGTGCCGATCCCGAAGTCGCGAAAATGGCCGGGCTAAGTGCTGGCTTGCTCACGAAAATGGTCGGTGGCGCCGTATTGTCATCGGCTGTACAAGACGCCTCGCAATCCGGGGCCAAGGTCATTCTCGACTATCTGAGGGCGAAAATGTCGGAATCGGATTGGCGACTGCTTGCGCACCCGGCAGACCTATTCATCGAGGCGTTCGCCGAAGATCTCCACTCACTCAAGCTGGGACGGCGGCTCGCGCTCTTGCTCGACCAATATGAACGCGTTCAACCGTTTGAGCGAGATATCAGCGTACTCATCCGCCAACTTCCCATTAGCGTTTTGACGAACATTGCCGGGAAAAGTCTCCCCGAATGGGGCCAGCACTGGCCGGAATGGAGGGGACACGCCGAGCTGCTGAAGATTGATCCCATGGAAGACGGAGATATCCGTACTTTGGTTGAGCGCTATTCGTTGTTTGTCAGCCATGGCAGCCGACGGCTCGAGAGTGAGGAAGTCGACAATATCGTCCGGTTTGCCAAAGGCCTGCCCTCGGCAGCAACGATGGCCGTTGACCTGCTCCCACAGGGAGTCTGCTTCCGTAGCGTCGAGCCACAGGTCACGCGTAACATCGTGCGATCCCTGCTCAACGAAATTCCGGACGAAAACTGGCAGCAGACGTTCCTTTGTGCTGCCGTTCTGCGGTCTTTCAACGAGGAGACGCTGTACGCATTGCGCCCCGCAACCGCGGGACAAAAGAAGGACGAACTCTACGCCACCCTTCGCCGCTGGCCCTTCATTGAAGAGCGTGTCGAGGGGTGGGCCATGAACGATACCATCCGGGAATTGGTGGACGGTGAACTCCGAAGGACGAGGCCAGCGGAATACGTGCAGCTCCACAGGCAGGCCGGCGAATTCTACAAGGGCTTGCTGGACCAGTCCGGGCGTAAAGACACTGACCGGCTGCTCATGGAATGGATGTATCACTCCATCTGTGAGGATGAGCGCTCAGGGATTGACAAATTCCGCCAATTTGCCGAGCAGCACGCCGAGTCTTGGTTGAGATACCCACTTCAAGATGTGTTGGGGATGGTCATGAGTTGCCGCCTTGAGCAAGAAAGGAGCAGGTTGTGGGTGAAATACTATCACGCGCGGCTCAAGGAATTAAGCGGTCACACCCTGGAGGCCGAAGCGGATTATCGAGAGTTGGTCGACTCTCCAGGCAGCGACCCACAGTTGCGGGCGTACGCTAACTTCGATACGGGTTCGATAATCGCGCGCGATCCAGCAAGACTTGCCAGCGAGGGAGCGGCACTAGCTGCCCAGGCCTTCTTGCGTCGGAGCCTCGAAGTCGGGGGAGAACTCGACACGAGGCTGATCTTCGCCCACGCGCAGCTAGCGCAGCTACACAGGAACTTCGGACGGATCGATCTAGCCCTCAAAGAATTACATGCGCAATACTCCGCGTTCGAGAGCCGGAACTACGTGGTGGGAATGGTCTCCACTCTCAGCGATATGAAGGATACATTCGGCATTCTCGGGGATTGGAAGAATGCCTACCGCAGCCACTCAGACGGTCTGCATCTCCTCCGTCGTTTGCCACAAAGCGACTTCCTGAAGGTCAGGCTAGGCCTTACCCCTTGGGTTTACATTTGGTCTGGCCGGCTGCAGGAAGCCGCTGCCGCCGCGCATGAGGCCATAGGCTACTTTCAGAAAGCTGACTTAAAGCAGCCCGCTATGATCGTTCAGAAAGACCTGGCGCTTTCATTGGGAATGCAAGACCAGTACGCGAAAGCAGAGGAGTTGTTCACGAGGCTGAACGACGAGTACTTCAAACCCCGCCGCGAGCATCGGTCGAGAGACTATGCGAGCTTTCTCGGCTTTTGGGGGTCTATCCTCCTGCGCTGCGGAGAGCTGCGGCGTGCAGAAGGCCTGCTGCTAGAATCCTACGCTCTGAAGAAAGACATCCTGGATTTTGTGGGTTTACCGGAAGTGACCGTCTGGCTGGGTCAACTGAGCCAAGCGAGGTCTTTGCTTGCCTCAGGCACCGAGAGAGTCCGGTTGCTTCGAGAAGCGGACCAGTTTTATCGGACAACCATTGATGAAGACCCAGTCGGGCGTCTCTATTTCCGTTCTATTGCGATGGCTGGGCGCGCTCGAATAAGCTACTGGCTGGAAGATGACCAGAGCTTTTGCCACCATTTCCAGGCCTCGCGTGGGCTAGCCGAGGCCTATGAATACAACGATGTTTTGGCGTGCTTACATTTGCTGGAAGGGTACGCCAAGTCTTACAAACCTATGCACGACACTCCAGGTTTCAAACTCACGAGCAAACCAGATCAGGACGGCGCTGTCCGCTCTTACTACGCGGCGCTGATTTACGCCTTGCGCTATAACCGCTATCTTCTGGATCGGGTACTTTCTGGACAGGCTTGTCACGACTGCGAAATGGGCATTGCGCCTGCATGTGTTGCACAACCTGGATTTGGTACCCAGATTTTGAAGAAAGTCCGCTCTCTATGGCTATCCGGTCGAAACAAGCTGGAAAATGATCTCACTGACACCATCTCTCCTATTCCAGTAGACATCCCCCTCGTCGACGCGGAGGAAACAGCACGAGTGAGAGAAATCGGGGACATCAAACCGCAGAAAGAAATACGGTGGCAAATCGATGAGGCCCTGGCGCGCGCGGACGCGGCTAGCCAATAGGAGGTCCACAGCGGATGGTATTTAACAGTTCATGGTAGGGAAGGCGACCTCACTACAACCCGGGCATCTGTGATGGTTAAGTTGTGGCCCGTCCGCCAAGTGTGGACCTCGATATGTCCTCGGTGATTCAGAAACACGCGGGCAGTAGGAAGGTCGCCCAAGGATGAGCGGCGGATTTCTTTCAGAGTACTCGGCCATAGGAGTGCAACAGATGTCCTCTGACTTTCAACCGCTCCAATGCATTAATCGACACGAACCCTGCTGTAGAGCCTCTATGTACGGTGTTGTGGTACGGGCGGACGGGTGACGGTCGCACTTGGGCCGGGTTTGACGGCCAACCCGGAACTGACCCTCTGAGTCCGTTTCCTTGCAGCTTACTGGGCTCGGCTTAGAAAGAACTTTTTGCGCACTCCGAGGCATAAATGCGGTATATCTGTTGGGAAATCATTAGGGCTGTATCGGCAGTGCTCCGGCCCGAGAGTCGTAAGGTAGCTGGACCAGGTTGGCGGGCCGGAGCATTGCCGATACGGCGATTTCCAGTAAGCCGCTAGCGCA
>JBEKLF010000020.1:0-55970 GCA_050010335.1 Terriglobia bacterium | reverse complement strand
CCCTCCCACCGCCCGCGTCAGACTGTAATAAGGGCCGTGCCGGGCCTTGGCATCCTCCGCGCAACCACAACCCGGCTTGCCGCATTTCACGTAACGCTCAGATAGGGAGCCGCGCCGCATGGCTGGGGGTGGGCCAACCGAGCGGCAAGCTCACGGACCGGATCGGGAACTTTAAAGGACTGAGTCATGATTCCTGCTTGCGGCTATTACAGCTGTAAGAGAGAATTCATTTCATCCCAGTTTCCCCGGAACCTCATTTCCCCGTCGCGCACCCGGCGCGAACTTTCCAGTTGACGCCGGGGCGGCTGGACTATAGATTTAGCGTCTTTTCGGGTGGAATTTGATTTCAGAACGGTAGACAGTAAACGACGCACGGGAAACGGGGCGAACCGTAACAGCAGGCCTGTATGCTGTATGCCGTCTACCGTCTACTACTGAGGGGGGAGATACACCATGAGGATAGGGATTTTTACGGCACTGCTGGCCAAGCTGAGTCTGGATGAAGTGATCCAGAAAGTAAAACCGCTTGGCATCCATACGGTGGAATTGGGTACGGGGAATTTTCCCACCGACCCGCACATTAAGCTCGAATGGCTGCACCAGGCTTCCAAGCTCAAAGAATTCAAGCAAAAGCTCGAAGACGAGGGCATCACCATCAGCGCTTTGAGTTCCCACGGCAACCCTTTGCACCCCAACAAAAAGCTGGCGCAACTTCATGCCGCCACCAGTAGGAAGACGATCCTGCTGGCGGAGAAGCTGAGCGTCAAGACCGTCATTGATTTCTCCGGCTGTCCGGGCGATTCAGACACTTCCAAGTACCCCAACTGGTCGCCGACGGCTTGGCCTCCCGACTTTCTGGAAATCTTGAAATGGCAGTGGGAGAAGAAAGTCATCCCCTATTGGACGAAGCACGCCAAGTTTGCAGAAGACCACGGCGTGCGCATCGGCATTGAAATGCACCCGGGCTTTGTGGTTTATAACCCTGAAACCATGCTGCGCTTGCGCGAGGCGGCGGGGCCCGCTGTCGGCTGCAACTTTGACCCCAGCCACATGTTCTGGCAAGGTATCGATCCCTGTGCGGCCGTTCGCAAGCTGGGGAATGCGGTGTTCCACGTCCACGCCAAGGACACGCGCCTGTACGACATGAACATCAAGGTCAATGGCGTCGTTGACTGCAAGCCTTACAGCGATGAGAAAAATCGCTCCTGGATCTTCCGCACCGTCGGGTATGGCCACGACGCGGATTTTTGGTGCGACTTCGTCTCCACGCTGCAAATGGTGGGTTATGATGATGTGCTCTCCATCGAGCACGAGGACAGCCTGATGTCAGTAGACGAAGGCCTGAGCAAAGCCGCCGCCTTTCTCAGCCAGGTTGTCATAAAGGAGAAACTTAAGGAAATGTGGTGGGCATAAAAAAGCCGTAGACGGTAGACAGTAGACGGTATACGGGAAAGGACCAACCGATTTAGCGGTTAGAGGTTTGAAACAGCGGAGTGGAGACGGAATACTAGGAGAAACATGGCGATAGTGCGGTTTGAACAATTAGAGGTCTGGCAGGCCTCCCACAAGCTGGTCCTCGAAATCTATAAGAAGACGCAGAGGTTCCCCACGGAAGAGAAGTTCGGATTGGTTTCTCAGATGCGCCGGTCAGCCGTCTCCGTCCCTGCCAATTTCGCGGAGGGGTTTAAGCGGCGCGGTCGTGCAGACAAAGGCCATTTCTACAACATCGCCCAAGCGTCACTCGAAGAGTTGCGCTACTACCTAATCCTCTGTTGCGATTTGGGATATAGCGCTGCGGATGGGGAAATAGCCGAAAGGGCCGACAAGGTGAGCAGGATGCCTTACGGCCTTGTGCAGTCCCTGGAAACAAAGGCGCAATCTTTGCAGTAAGGGATCCGCAATGGTGCAGCCGGATTGCTTTTCCCCCGTATCCCGTCTACCGTCTACTGTCTACGCCGAACTATTCGATTTAGAGGAGAGTCACAAATGCCTGAAATCAACGTTGCATTAATTGGTCACCGCTTTATGGGTAAGGCGCACTCCAATGCTTACCGGCAGGTGCGGAGATTTTTCCCGGGAAATCTGATTCCGCGCATGAAAGTGTTGTGCGGCAAGGCGTGCACGGAAGAACTGGAAGAAACCGCCCGCCAGTATGGGTGGGAAGAATCCGATTGCGAATGGGAGCGTGTGGTGGAGCGCAAGGACATCGACATCATCGATGTCTCTACGCCCGGCTTTCTCCACCATCCCATGGTCATCGCCGCGGCTCAGTCGGGCAAGCACATTTTCTGCGAGAAACCGCTTGCCAACACCCTGGCGGAAGCCAAGGACATGCTGAAGGCCGTGGAAAAGGCGAGCGTGATGCACATGATCAATTTCAATTATCGCCGCGTGCCGGCCGTCGCGTTCGCGAAGCGTCTGATCGAAGAGGGTAAGATCGGTGAAGTGTACCATTATCACGGCTCCTATTTGCAGGACTGGATCATGGATCCCGAGTTCCCGCTCGTTTGGCGGTTGGAAAAGAAGTTTGCCGGCAGCGGCGCCCTCGGGGATATCGGCGCGCACGCCACTGACTTGGCGGAGTACCTGAATGGCGAAATCCAGACCTTGACGGGCCAGATGACGACCTTCATCAAGGACCGGCCTCTGCCCGCCGAGGGTGCCGGCGCCTGGGGGGCTAAAGGCCAAAAAGGCCGGGGCAAGGTCACCGTGGATGACGACGCGAATTTCCTGGCGCGCTTCAAAAACGGAAGCGTGGGGGTTTTCGAGGCGACGCGATTCGCCGGTGGCCGCCGGAATGGCAACACCTTCCAGATCTACGGTAGCAAGGGGAGTTTGGCCTTCAACATGGAGCGCATGAACGAACTGGAATTCTTCGACCGCAACGAACCCACGGGATTGCAGGCCTACAAGACCATCCTGGTGACGCAGCCTGAACACCCGTACGTCGGCGCCTGGTGGCCCCCCGGGCACATCATTGGTTACGAGCACACGTTCGTCCACGCCATTCACGATTTCCTCACCGCCATCGATGAGGGGAAATTGCCGGAGCCGAACTTCCGCCACGGCACACGTAATCAAGCGGTGCTCGATACCGTGGAACGCTCCTCGAAATCCGGTCGGTGGGAAAAGGTGAAGACGTAAAGAATCGGGGATCGGGATTAGGGATTCGGGAGAACCCCGAATCCCGAATCCCTGCCCACGGAGCGAGCACATGTCTTACATGATGGGGATTGATGTTGGCACCACGGGCACACGAGCCGTGATCGTACGCCAGGATGGGCACGTGGTGGGAGCGGCAACCGGCGATCATCAGCCGATGCGAATGGCCAAACCCGGCTGGGCCGAGCAGGACCCGGAAGATTGGTGGCAAGCGACGCTGGTGGCAATTCGGGCGGCGATTGAACAGGCCGGTGTGAAGGGCTCTGACATCGCCGCCGTTGGGTTCTCCGGACAGATGCACGGCGTTGTGCTGCTCGATCAGGCTCTCGCCGTGATTCGCCCCGCGCTTATTTGGTGTGACCAGCGCAGCCAAGCGCAATGCGATTGGATTACCCAAAAGGTGGGAGCGGAGCAGCTCATTCAATATGTTTCCAACCCCGCGCTTACGGGCTTTAGCGCGCCCAAGATTCTTTGGGTTCGCGATAACGAGCCCGAGCTTTACGAGCGCGCCGCCCATTTCCTGCTCCCCAAGGATTTCGTACGTTTCCGTTTGACGGGAGAGTTTGCCACAGACGTTTCTGACGCTTCCGGGACACTTCTTTTTGATGTCACCGACCGCCGCTGGTCGCCGGAAATGCTCAGAACGCTGGACATTGATTCCCAGATTCTGCCCAAAGCATTCGAGTCGCCTGAGATCACGGGCGAGATTACCTGTGAAGCTGCAGTGCTGACCGGGCTCAGCGCTGGTACGCCGGTGGTAGCGGGCGCGGGCGACCAGGCGGCCAGCGCCGTCGGCAACGGCATCGTTCTTCCGGGGCTCACCTCTGCCACTCTGGGCACCTCGGGAGTTATCTTCACTTACACTGCGGCGCCCAAACTCGACCCGCGCGGGCGCATCCACACGTTTTGCCACGCGGTTCCGGGCAAATGGCACGTCATGGGCGTCACGCAAGGCGCGGGACTTTCCTTACGCTGGTTTCGCGATAATTTCGGACACGCAGAATCCTGGTACGGCCGTCAGGCCGATGTAGATCCCTATGAACTGATTATCCGGGAAGCGGAGAGGGTGCGTCCCGGCTGTGAGGGCTTGCTGTGGCTGCCTTATTTGATGGGCGAGCGAACTCCCCACCTGGATTCGCAAGCGCGAGGGATGTGGTTTGGCATCACGGCATCGCACACACGATCTCACCTGGTCCGCTCCATCCTGGAGGGTGTGGCGTTCAGCTTGCGCGATTCGCTTGAAATCTTCCGGGAGTTGGGCATCCCGGTGGAGCAAATCCGCGCGTCAGGCGGCGGTTCGCGCAGTTTTCTATGGCGGCAAATCCAAGCGGATATCTATGGCAAAGAACTCGTCACCTTGCGCACCTCAGAGGGGTCAGCTCTCGGCGCCGCATTGCTGGCGGGCGTGGGCGCCAGGATTTATGCTTCAGTGGAAGAGTCGGCGCGCGAAGCCATTCAAGTGAAAGAGTCCATGGCCCCGAAACCCGAAAACGTCGCGGCGTATGATAAGTACTATCAGGTTTATCGCGGCCTTTATCCGGCGGTGCAGGAGCTCTCGCACTCATTGGCAAAAATAGCATCTGCCGGGGCCTGAGTCAATGCAGGGAAGATTTCGCTCCGGGCATTTCCGGCAATGCGCCGGATCATTGCGGTTGATTTCCAAGTGAAAAGCCACCCCGAGGTTCGCATCGTGAGACAGTCATGGTCTTTGCTCGTTGCGCTCGCGCTTCTTGCAATCATGATGGGCGTGGCAGCAGACCCATCGCCGGGCCGGCCGGGCCTCGCCGGCGTCGTAAATTCGGTTACATCATATTTCTGTGTGAGGTCAGTTATGGCAGCGTCCACACCGGCATACCCCGCCAAGGTTGAACAAACCCAATACAGGAAGTGGAATGTTTACAAACTCAGCAATGATTTAGTTTCATTATATATTGCACCCGACCTGGGAGGGAGAGCGATCCAGCTTCAGCTTGGCGATCACGAGTTGTTTTTCGTAAACAAGGCATTGGAGGGCAAGGTCCTTCCGGAGTCCGAGAACAATCTCCGGGCCGGCTGGGCGAATTATGGCGGCGATAAGGTTTGGCCGGGTCCTGAGGGCTGGATGAACGATGGCGAATGGGTGAGCATTCCCTACTACATCCTGGACGGCTCGCCATACAAAACGCAAATCGTCACCGATACGCTGGCCGAGGTCGCCGTCCGGTTGACCAGCCCGGAGGATCCCCGCACTGGTGTGCAATTCATCCGTACTTTCCACGTTTATGCCGACACTACGCGGCTCAAGGTGGATCAGGTGATGCGGAACATCAGCCGGCGGGAGATTCGCTGGGGCATTTGGCACCTGATTCAGAACGATGCCGCGGATGCCAACGATCCTTCCAAGCCCAACCCTGATCTTTACATGTACATCCCCCTGAACCCACATAGTAAATATCCGGATGGATATTACAAACCCTATGGGGACGCGCGGCACCCCAGCTACGAAATCCTTCCCGGCGGTCGAATGCTTAAGGTCCATTATTTGTACCGCGTGTGCAAGGCGGCCGCCGATTCCAGCGTCGGCTGGTATGCGGTGGTTAACGGGCAGAAAAATACCGCATTGGTGGAGAACTTCAAATACTTTCCTGACCAGGAATATCCGGACGGAGCTTCGGTGGAAACCTGGAACGACGGGCCAGGGACCATCTCGCGCGGGCCCTTCGACCAAGTCCTGGCGGACGACCCGGGAAAAACTCCATATTTCCTGGAGTCCGAAGGCATGAGCCCGTACGCTCAACTCGGACCAGGGGAAGAATACTCTTACCCGATTTACTGGTCCCCGACGCGTATGCCAAATCCCATTTCCAGCGATCCGACCTCGGGCGGAGTCGTGAGCGAACCCCTTTCCGCAAAACTCGACGGGACGGCGGTCACTCTTAAAGGCACCTTTGGGGTTTATACACCAGGGACGCTTCAGGCGGATTTTCTAAGTGCGATGGGTGAGGAGTTGGGCCACGTGACGCTTCAGGATGTTGACCCACGCGAGGTGGTCAGGTTGGACAAGACGGTTCCTTGCCCCGCGCATGCCTTTCGCGTCAGCCTGACTGCGCGGGACCGCGACGGCTGGAATCGTGGCGCCCTCGGCAACTTCATCCTGCGGCCGCGGCAGTTTTAGCGAGAGCATAACCATGACTAAAGTAAAACAGATTACTGCGTGGGTTGAGAGCAAGCCTGGGGAACTGGGCCGCATCGCGGGAGCGTTAGCCAGAGCAAAAGTCAACATCTCGGCCGTCACCTGCTGGAGTGCCGGCAATGAAAACCCCGTGCATCTCCTCGTTAGCAATCCCGCGAAGGCAAGAAAAGCCCTTCAGAAACTCGGCGTGCGCGTAACGGAGGAAGAGGTCCTGCGCGTGACGTTGCAGGACAAGCCGGGAGTGCTGGGCGAGCTGAGCGCGCGCCTGGGGGCTGCGATAATCAACATTGAGTACGCTTACGCCAGCGTCCCCACCGGCGGCAAGAAGGCAGACCTAATCATGTCGGTCTCGGACGTGGTGGGAGCTTCCAAGGCGCTGAGAAAGTAGGTGGCAGCCCCACCTACGACCTACTACCTACCACCCGAATGGATACCGGCTCATTTCCAGCGCGCGGTCGGCCAGTTGCCGCCGTAGACCAATAGAATCGGGAGGCGTACGCCGCAGGAAACGTCGAAGGATCGAGAAATGGGTGCGCAGCGTGTCGCCTTCCGAGATGCGCGCGAGCGCCCGCCGTGCTTCCACTTCCATGCGATCGGTCGCCTCGTGGATGTACGAGCGCGCCGCGGCGATCTCGGGCCCCTCAGATTGCGATACAGTCTTCGCTAATTTCTTTTGGGTGCGGAGCAGTACACTTTCCATGGCGTAAACCGCTATCACCAGATTGCTGATGACGCCGATGACTTCCTGCTCATGCTCCAGCGCCAACATGTAGCGCTGCACTGCGCTTCCTGCCACCAGCAGCAGGACCTTCTTGGCTCCTTGCAGCAGCCTCGCCTCTCCCGCCAGGGGCTCATCGTCATCCACTTCCTCGAGCGGCGCCATTCCCAGGATTTCGTCGGTTAGTTTTTGCGCTGCGGAAAGCAAGGGCAATTGGCCTTTCAGGGAGCGCTTCATCAGCATATCGGTAATCAGCAAGCGATTGATCTCGTTGGTGCCTTCGAAGATTCGATTGACCCGCTGGTCGCGGTAAGCGCGCTCGACGTCGTATCCACTGGAGAATCCGTACCCGCCGAAGATCTGCACCGCCTCGTCGGCCATGAAATCCAGCGTCTCCGTGCCCATAACTTTCAGGATGGAGCACTCTACGGCATACTCCTGCAAGGCCTCCAGAATCTGCTTCGGCGCCGTGGCTGCGCCCTGGTCAATTCCCTTGAGCATCGCGTCGATCATCCCACTTGTCCGATAGGAAATGCTCTCGAGGGCATAGATCTGCGTTACCATCTCGCCGAGCTTCTCCTTGATCATTCCGAAGTCGGCGATTTTACGTCCGAAGGCATCACGCTCCTTGGCCCACTTCAACGCGTCCACCAGAAGGTATTTGCAACCGCCCACGCAGCCGGCTCCCAATCTGTGGCGGCCCATGTTCAAAATGTTGAACGCAATCAAATGCCCCTTGCCGATTTCCCCGAGTACATTTTCGACAGGCACGGAAACGTTCTCAAGATTGAGCGGGGTAGTGGAGGAACCGCGAATTCCCATCTTGTGCTCTTCCGCGCCGGGGGAGACTCCGGCAAAGTTTCGCTCCACGATGAAGGCGGTGAATTTCTCTCTGTCCACTTTGGCAAAGACCACGTAAACGTCGGCGATGCCGCCGTTGGTGACCCACATCTTGGTGCCGTTCAGAATGTAGTGCTTCCCCTCAGGATCGAGCGTGGCCCGCGTCTTGCAGTTCAGGGCGTCGGATGCTGACGATGTCTCGCTCAGGCTATAGGCGCCCACCCACTCCGCGCTCGCAAGTTTGGGAAGATATTTCGCCTTCTGGTCTTCCGTGCCAAAAAATGCAATGGGCAGAATCCCGATTCCGGCCTGCGCTCCCACCGTGGTGGCCCAGGCGCCGTCGCGCGCCATCCTTTCAGCGACGAGGATGGATGAAATCTTGTCAAGCTCCAAGCCGCCGAATTTTTGCGGAACGTCCGTAGCGCAGAAGCCCAGCTCCGCCGCTTTCTTCAGCAGCTCGCGCAACACTCCAGGTTTTTTCTCTTCGATTTCGTTCAGGCGGGGGACAATTTCGTGATCGATGAAATCCTGCGCGGTTTGGGCAATCAGGCGATGCTCGTCCGTGATGTCCTCCGGAGTAAACACCTCTTCCGGCGCGCGCGATTCAATCAAGAAGCTGCCGCCCTTAATTCGCTGTGCGACGGCCACTGTTGCTTCTGCCATGGTTTCCCCCTGGATTGCAGATTCAATTCTCTCGCGTCCCACGTTTGCATAGCGCGGCGCTGGATTCTCAGCCACCCGCGGGTGGTTCCCAAAGCTCAATGCGATTTCCCTCCGGGTCCATGATCCAGGCAAACCGCCCGTAATCGTAATCCTCCCGGTGCGGGTCGATTTCCACCCCCTCTTCCTTCAGCGCTTTCAGCAGGCCGTCAAGATCGGCAACGCGGAAATTCATCATGAAGTCCGCGCGGCTGGGCTGGAAGTAGGTGGTCGACTTGGGGAAAATCGCCCAGACGGTCTTCCCCTCTTTTCCCTTGTCATTATTTTCGCGCCATGTGAAATCCACTGCCCCGTACGGTCCGCGCTTTATGCCGAGATGTTTCTCGTACCACGCATACAATGCTTCGGGGTCCTCCGCCTTAAAGAATAACCCGCCGAGACCTGTCACTCTTTCCATCAGAATTCTCCCTTCCGGGCGGCGATTGGAGCCGGTCATTGCAAGTTTTCAAAGATCCCTGCCGCGCCCATTCCGCCGCCCACGCACATGGTCACCAACCCATAGCGAACGTGCCGGCGTTTCAACTCGCCGAGCAGCGTGGCAGTCAGTTTCGCGCCCGTGCAACCTAACGGGTGACCCAAGGCGATGGCGCCGCCGTTGACATTGGTCCGATCCACGTCGAGCCCCGCAAGTTTAATGACCGACAACGCCTGCGCGGCAAAGGCTTCGTTCAACTCAATCACCTCAATTTCCGGCAGGCGCAGTCCGGCCAATTTCAAGGCTTTCGGAATGGCGTACACGGGACCTACGCCCATTTCCTCCGGCGGGCAGCCGGCGGTGGCATAGCTCACAAAACGCGCCAGAGGTGCGAGGCCCAAAGCCTTGGCCCTCGCGAGCGACATCACCACCGCGGCCGCTGCCCCGTCGCTCATTTGCGAGGCATTACCCGCCGTCACGGTTCCATGCGCATGAAATGCGGGCTTGAGCTTCCCGAGCGCCTCGAGTGACGTATCGCGCCGCGGCCCTTCGTCCGTCTCGAATCGTACTTTTCGCGTTGGAGGTTTGGTCCCTCCGTTCAAGCTGACGTCGATGACCTCCAGGGGGGCAATTTCATCCCGGAATTTCCCTTGCTCGATCGCGGCCATCGCCCGCTGGTGGCTGCGCAGTGAAAAACCGTCTTGTTCTTCCCTTGTAATGTGATGTTTCGCCGCCAGGTTTTCCGCGGTCAGCCCCATACTCAGATAGGCATCGGGGTAATGCTCCATCAAATAAGGGTTCGGAGAGAAATGATATCCGCCCATAGGAATCAGGCTCATGCTTTCCGTGCCACCCGCTACGACCACCTCGGCGGAGCCCGCCATAATGCGTTCGGAAGCCAGCGCAATCGCCTGAAGTCCGGAGGAACAGAAGCGATTGATCGTCATAGCCGAGGTCGTGACCGGAAGGCCCGCGCGCAGTGTTGCCACGCGGGCCACATTATTCCCTTGCTCGGCCTCCGGCATCGCGCATCCCAGGATAACGTCTTCCACTTCGCCCGTGTCGAGCGCCGGCACCCGCCGCAAAGCTTCCTGGATCGCAATTGCCGCCATGTCATCTGGCCGGGTGGAGCGTAAAACGCCGCGCGGCGCTTTGCCCACCGCGGTACGAACAATGGAGACGATAACGGCTTCCTTCATTTAAGACTCCTGGTTAAAAGATGTTCGCGGTCCGTGGCCAGTTGTCCGTTGGTGATTGGCGATTGGTGGTAGGTGATTGCCTATGTGACCTCGCAGCCATCCGCGAGGCGTAGAAGTGCTAGCCAATCACCAATCACTAATCGCAAATCGTCAATTCCTTCAGTTCCTCAGTGGTTTACCTTTTTTCAAGGTGAATTGAATCCGCTCGACGGTCTTCCTTTGCCCGCAAAGGCTTAAGAAAGCTTCGCGTTCCAGATCGAGCAAGTATTGTTCCGACACGAGTTGAGTTGAGGTGAATTCTCCGCCGCCGGAAAGCACCTTGGCGAGCTGCGTTGCGACCACCACGTCGTAATCGGAAACGTATTCGGCCCGGCGCATCAGGTGAAGTCCGAGTTTCATCTTGGCGAAGGCTGCCTGACCGAGGGCGCGAACGTCCTGGCGCGGCTGCCCGGGGCGATATCCCAGGCGAACCAGGTCGAGCGCCAGTTGCTTGGCGTCGGAGATCTGCCGGTCGCGATTGATGCTGATGGAATCCTGCGGGGAAAGATAGCGCAATCGACGTGCTTCTTCGGCGCTGGTGGAGACCTTGGCCATGCCGATGTTTAGAAACACCTCCTTGACATAGGTGAAGGGGTCGGCATCCGGATCAGGTGGCACGCCGTCCAGCGCTCGCAGCAGCATCTCTTTCGTGCCGCCGCCTGCGGGAATCAGGCCAACGCCGGCTTCCACCAATCCCATGTAGGTCTCCGCCGCCGCGCGGACGCGGGTCGAGTGCAGGCACAATTCCGTTGCGCCTCCCAAAGTCATTCCGAAAGGCGCGGCCACCACGGGTTTGGGTGCGTATTTCAGAGCCATGCTGGCATTTTGAAAAGCGCGAACGGCGCGGTGGATCTCGTCCCAGTCACCCTCCTGAATCCCAGTCAGGACGAGCATCAGGTTGGCCCCCACGGAAAAGTTCGGTGCCTGATTGCCGATGACCATCGCGTCGAAATTCTCTGCGAGGGCCTTCAGCCCTGCGTGCACCATCTGCACGGTGTCGCCGCCGATGGTGTTCATCTTGGAGTGGAATTCCAGGCACAGCACACCGTCGCCCAAATCGATAAGACTCGCTCCCGCGTTCTTCTTCACCTCCTTCTTGCGCGCTTTCAGCGAGGGCAGAAGGATGACGCCGGGCCTTTCCGGGAGCGCGCGATAGCTTGCTGAGGGACCATCAAAGTAGGTGGTGGTCCCCTCCTCGTGAACATAAAATGACTTGCCACCCGCCGCCCGCAACTTTTCCACGAAGGCCGGAACGGGCCGTTTCTCCCTCAGCCAGTCTTCGACGAAGCGGTCCACACCCCGAGCATCCCACAGTTCGAAGGGGCCCTTTTCCCACCCAAATCCCCATTTCATGGCGTTGTCGATGGAGACGATGTCATCGGCAATCTCGGGGACGCGCATGGCCGCGTAATGGAAGGTTGCAGAGAATAGCTTGCGGTAAAACTGGCCGGCCCGATCGGGAGCCTGGAAAAGTATCCTGACGCGCTCGCCCAGATCATCGATATTTCGCGCCAATTCCAGAGAGGGGAAGGTGGCGCGCTGGCGGGCGCGGTACCCGAATGTGGTGAGATCGAGGGTCAGAATCTCGCTTTCATTCCCCCCCTTAACCTTTTTGTAAAACCCCTGGCCGGTCTTGTCGCCCACCAGCCCGCGCTTGATCATCTGTTCCACAAAGTCGGGCACTTGGAAGAGGTCGTGGCGCTCATCCTGGGGCAATGATTCGCGCAAGTTCTTCACCACGTGCGCAAGCACATCGAGGCCCACAATGTCGAGCGTGCGAAAGGTGGCGGATTTCGGCATGCCCAGCGCCGGCCCCGTCAGGGTGTCAATCTCTTCGACGGTATAGTTGTCCTCCTGCATGATGCGAAGCACGCTCAGGGTGGTAACCGTCCCAATCCGATTGGCAATGAAGTTCGGCCTGTCCTTGACCACCACGATGCCCTTGCCCAGCACTACGTCACCGAAGCGCGAGATTGCGTCCACCACGCCCGGGAGCGTTTCCGGGGTGGGAATGATCTCCAGCAGGTGAAGGTAACGCGGGGGATTGAAAAAGTGGGTTCCCAGCAGGTGCCGGCGAAATTCTTCGCTCCATCCCGCGCTCAGAGAGGAAATAGAGATTCCTGAGGTGTTCGAGCTGACGATCGAGCCCGGGGAACGGACCGCTTGGATTCTCTCCAGTAGCGAGCGCTTTACGGCGAGATCCTCCATCACCGCCTCGATAATCCAATCACAATCCTTGAGCCCGGCGAGGTTATCTTCAAAGTTCCCCAGGGTGATCAGTCGCGCAGCTTCCGGGACATAGAAGGCAGCAGGGCGTGACTTGAGCGCCGCATCCAGGCCCGCAGCCGCCAGGCGGTTGCGAACGCGGGGCGCGTCAAGCCCCAACCCCTTGGCTTGCTCGTCGAGCGTTAGCTCGCTAGGAACAATGTCCAACAACAGGCAGGGAACGGAAGCGTTGGCAAGATGGGCAGCAATGCGAGCTCCCATCGTCCCCGCGCCCAAAACAGCCACCTTGCGGATGTCGCGCACGATTTGCCCCCAACGGCTTGCAGGTTAGAAGAGGACATTATCACGAATGCCTGGAAGGCGGTCAAGCTATGAGGAAATGGAGTGCTGCCCTACATCTCGGGTGTAGCGCCGGGCTCCAGCCCGGCACGTGCCGCCCCAAAGGGGGCGCTACGTCCAAATTGGGATAGCACCGGAGTCGGGGTAATGGCGCAACTTGAATTTTCTGGCAGTCCGGGCCTTGCATTCCCAGGCGGTCAGGTATACCTTTCCACTCTGTCGAAAAATCAAAACGGAAATCTTGGCAACCCTATGAAAACCAATAGATGGATGGGCATTGCGCTGGGCGCCGCCCGGGCGATGACGATGATCCTCAGCCTTACTTTCGGCTTAGTTTTTGTTCCTCCCCTCAATGTTGCGGATACCGTCAATACTCGCCCCGGGTATTACCGCGGCCCGGCGATTTTCGGTGACACGATCATCTTCACGGCGGAGGGCGATCTTTGGACCGTGAGCGTGAAGGGCGGAACCGCGAGGCGCCTGACGTCGAATCCGGGCCGGGAGAGTGGAGCCGCAATTTCGCCGGACGGGAAAACCGTTGCCTTCAGCGCCGAATACGAAGGTCCCACCGATGTCTACACGATGCCGGTGGAGGGCGGCCTGCCTCAGCGCCGCACCTGGGACGGTGACGCCGCGGTGGCCGGCTGGACGCCCGATGGACGCCTGCTCGTCCGGACCCGACGCTACTCCACGCTGCCCGACCCTCAACTGGTGGCCATTGACGCGAGCGGCCGGCACGAGGTGGTGCCTCTGGCCCAGGCTGCGGAAGCAAGCTACGCCCCCGATGGCCGCACGCTGTTCTTCACGCGCTACGAGCCGCAGTCGAGTCACACCAAGCGGTACAAGGGTGGCACGGCGGAGAACATCTGGCGTTACGACGCGGGTTCCGAGGCCGTGCCTTTGACAGCCGACTGGCCCGGCACTTCGCACGACCCGATGTATTGGGACGGGCGGGTCTACTTCCTTTCCGACCGCGACGGCGTGATGAACGTCTATTCGATGGACGGCGACGGCCACGCCCTGAAACAGCACACACACCACCACGGCTTCGACGTTCAGTGGGCGTCGCTCTCGAGTGGCCGCATTGCGTATCAGTGCGGCGCCGACCTGTGGCTCCTTGATCTCAAGACCGGTCATGACTCGATCGTTAACATCACGCTGGTCTCCGACTTCGATCAGTTGCGCGATCACTGGGTAAAGAAACCGCTCGAATATCTCACCGGAGTCCACATCGCGCCCGACGGCACCGGAGCGGTGTTCACCGCGCGCGGCGAAGTGTTTACGCTGCCGGCCAAGAGCGGACGCATCGTCAAGGTGGCCGGCAACTCGGGGGTTCGGTATCGCGAAGCCCGCTACATGCCCGACGGCAAAAGCATCATCGCGCTCTCCACCGAAACCGGGGAAACCGAGTTCTGGAAATACCCTGCCAACGGCGTCGGTGCGCCCGAACAATGGACCCACGACGCCAAGGTGCTGCGCTGGGAAGGCGTGCCCTCGCCGGACGGCCGCTGGCTGGCGTATCACGACAAGGACCAGCAGTTGTGGCTATACGATACCAAGACGAAGCAGCAGAAACGTATCGCGCAGTCGATGGTCGGAGGCTTCGCGGACCTCACCTGGTCACCCGACAGCCAATGGCTGGCGTATGTGGAAGCAGCCACCAACACCTTCACTCAGATCAAGGTCTTAAACGTCAACACGGGCGCGATAGAGGCGCTCACTTCCGATCGCTACAATAGCGGCAACCCAGCCTGGAGCGCGGACGGCAAATGGCTCTACTTCCTTTCCGACCGCATGCTGAGGACGGTGGTGCGGTCGCCCTGGGGGTCGCGCCAACCGGACCCCTACTTCGATCGCTCCATGAAAGTCTACGAGCTTGCGCTCACTTCCGGCCAGCGCTCGCCGTTCGCGCCCGCGGACGAACTACATCCGGAGCAACCCGCCAAACCGGAGCCGAAGCCAGACGAGCCGAAGTCCGACAAAACAGCGGAGGCCAAGCCGGATAAGCCGGAGGAACCGAAGTCCGACAAAGCGGCCGAGGCAAAGAAACCCGCTCCGGTCACGGTGAACATCGACTTCACCGGCCTGGCGTCCCGGCTGATTGAGGTCCCCGTGCCGCCCGGCAATTATTCCGATCTCGAGGCAACCGCGAAGCGGCTTTGCTGGCTGGATCGCGATGAAGGCGTCCCGCCCAAGCGAAATCTCGCTTGTGTGGACATCGCCAACAAGGCCGACGCTCCCGAAACCGTGCTCGCCGACGTGAGGGGTTACGAGTTGTCGCTGGACCGGAAGAAGCTGCTGGTGTCGAAGGGCGAGGACTTCTACATTCTCGATTCCGATGTCAAAGCCTCGGCGCTTGGCGATGCGAAAGCGCTTCCCAAGGCCAAGATGGACCTCTCGCGATGGACGTTCGATACCAATCCGCGTGTCGAATTCCACGAGCTTTTTCTGGACGCCTGGCGGCTGGAGCGTGACTATTTCTACGACCGCAACATGCAGGGCGTCGATTGGAAGCAGATGCGCGATCGATATCTTCCCTTGGTCGACCGGGTGGCGGACCGCGACGATCTGAACGATGTGATTGCGCAGATGGTGAGCGAGCTCTCCGCGCTTCACACCTTCGTGCGCGGTGGCGATTCCCGCGGGCCCGAGGACCAGGTGGGGCTTGCTTCGCTCGGCGCCGTTCTGAGGCGCGATGAGCAGGCCGGCGGGTACGTGGTGGAGCACATCTACCTTCACGATCCCGATTTGCCCAATGAGGCGCCGCCCCTTGCCCGGCCCGACTCGATCGTGCACGAGGGCGAGGTGATTGTCAGCATCGATGGCGACGACGTGCTCGGCGTTTCGGACGAGCGGGCGCTGCTCCGCGGCAAGGCGGGACGGCAGGTGCTGCTGCGCGTCAAATCCACTTCCGGGCAGATCCGCGAAGTCATTTCGACGCCGGTGGCGGAACGTGATGAGCGCAGCCTGCGTTACAAGGAGTGGGAGTACACGCGCCGGCTCAAAGTGGAGTCGGACTCCCAGGGGCACATCGGTTACGTTCATCTGCGGGCGATGGGCTCGGGCGATATCGAGGAGTGGGCGCGTGACTTTTACCCCGTTTACGACCGTCAGGGGCTGATCATCGACGTGCGGCACAACGGCGGTGGCAACATCGATTCCTGGCTGCTGGCCAAGCTGCGGCGGCAGGCGTGGTTCTGGTGGCAGCCGCGCATCGGCAATCCCCACTCCAACATGCAATACGCGTTCCGGGGCCACATGGTCGTGCTCTGCGATCGATTGACCGCCTCCGACGGCGAGGCCTTTACCGAAGGCTTTCGCCGCCTCGGACTGGGAAAGGTTATCGGCGTGCGCACCTGGGGAGGCGAGATCTGGCTATCCTCCAGCAACATCCTTGCGGACAGTGGCATCGCGACGGCAGCCGAGATGGGTGTGTACGGACCCGAAGGAAAATGGCTGATTGAAGGGCACGGCGTGGACCCCGACATCGTGGTCGACAACCTTCCCCATGCCACGTTCGGCGGGAGTGACGCGCAGCTCGATGCCGCCCTAAAGTACCTCCAGAAACTGATCCAAAAAGACCCGCGACCTGTTCCCAAGCCGCCGCCGTATCCCAACAAGTCGTTCAAGTACGGAGAGTAAACGTCCACAGATTACGCAGGTTTCACAGATTCGCCAGGCGGGGGACCACAACAGCTGAAGACCACCAGAAAGCCCGGTGCAACACAGCCATATAGCAGAGGGAGCGACGCCAGAAATGGATTGTGGACAAGGCTGAAGGCTTCCCAACCCGCCTCTTCAGGTCTGCTGCTTCGGGCCTTTCTCTTCCTGCTGAATCTGCGTAATCTGCGTAATCTGTGGACCCCCATGGATGAATTGGCCGTAGCGGTTCCCGAATGCGCCCAGCCTTTGGCATGCGACGGTGGTGTCGGGCCGAACGGCGTTCGGCCCAGGGCAAGCGCCGCTGGCCCCTACGCGGCCTGGCACGGGCATCCTGCCCGTGATGTCCATGGCCACGGCACGTCCAGGGGCTGACCCGGCAGGCAGGCGAACCATTTTATGTGATAACGACCCGACGCTCGTGCTGGACCGCATCTCGCAGCGGTTCGGGCTGCCAGTCGTGCCGGAGTGGGCGGGCTGGTTCTACGAGGAACTCAACCGCCGTGGAGCGATCAAACCGCTTATCGGTCTGGGATGCTGTTCGGTGCTGGTCAGTAGCACGAAGAAGTTGTTCCTGTAATGGATTCGAAACGCCCTACTGCAGAAGCGGATTGAGGTTCCTGACTGCAATGGGTCGGTCCGCTGGAGCCTGGCCCACAGTTTCTTCCGAACCAACCAGAATGACCTAGCGGACAGGAGCCGCCAGGAGCTAGGCGAAGATAGTCCCACCACCCTGACGGAGGAGGAGGCACTGTCATCCGAATCGTCTTGAAGGTTTCAAGCAACAACGAGTATTGCAATGGGGGATGTGAATGACTATCGGTTCTGTGGGGCCGAGCTTAAAGAGGCCAGCGCCACTTCGCTCCTGGGACAAAGGAAAATGCTGATCATGGGAAAAGCCGACACCGTGTCTGCGGCAACGGGCTCATCAAAGCGCCCTTGCGAAACCAGGATCTATGCTCCGCAGCCCTGCCGGAGAGGGGACCGGGCGAGGCAGTTGTTCTTGCCATTCTTCCAACAGTTTGCTGAAAAACCGCCAAAACTGTCATCTCCAATGGCTGGAGTCCGATGAACTCCATCGGAGTTCAAGAAATCGGACTTGGAGAGCCGCAGTCGAATCTGGTGGGAGCGGCGCTAGAAGGGAATCTCCACCGTGCGGTTCAGTGCCGTTACCTGGGCGGAGTCAATTTGGTAAATCACCACCCGCAGGGCGTAGGTTCCCGGGCTGACTTTTAGCTGGCCGCGAATGTTCAGGCCGGCGCTCAGGACGTGAGCGAGGGTCTCATCGCGCAGGCTCAGGTCAACGTTTCGCTGGGTGCCGGCCACCAGGTTGCCGTTGCCATCAAAAGCGGCGCAAACCATCTTCATGCTCAGCAGATTGCGTTCGCCCTCCCTGCGGAAATGCAAGGCGCGCGCATCGACGCGGGCGATGACCGAGAGCCGGGCCTCCGCGTCGTTCAGCTTGAAGAACTGGGTTTGGAGGTCCACCGGGAACTCGCGCAGTTCCTCCCGCGAGAAGGCGGCGTCTTCAATCTCCTGCCGGGCACGCTGCTCCGGCGGGAGGGATTCGCTCCGGGCGAAGTATCCATTGCGAGCCTGCACGTTCAGACCCCGCGCGTTCACCAACTCCACCTTCAGCTTGTGAAACTTGCCGTCGTACTTCAGGTTCTGCGGCGAGAAGGCCAGCAGGTAGGAAAACTCGGGCAGGACGCCAGCCTTGCGGAATCCGCCTTCATAGTCGTTGGTGTTGTGAACGAACACGCCTCCGGTGTCGTGTGACACCTGAGCCATCACATCCTGGTTCATTTCAATTCCCGTCTCGCGGTAGGAATCCAGGTTCACCGACATGGCGGGGCCAGTGAGTTCGATCGGCAGGGGATTTCTACCATAGGATTCACCCCCCGGGATATTTACCCACAGGCCACGGGAATCGAGCACGTTGATGACCACGTGCTCGCGTAGGGCACGGTCGATGAGCTCGTTGAGGTCGGGGCGCAGATCGAAAGTCAAGAACCCCTGGGAGAGCCATAGGAGGCTGCGCTGTCCGGGGAGCGAGCCCAGGCGCCGCACTAGATTCAAAAGCACGCGTAGAGACAGCCGTGAGTCGGCCTGGCTATCCTGCCAGGTACGTTGGGCCGCATGTTGGGCCTCCGTCTGGGCAAAAGGACACTTATCAGGTTCACCGTCGCAGGCGCAGGGAATATATTCCCACGTGGCGATGTTGAGCATGGTGGAATCGTGCACCTCGTCAATCAGGTAAGCCTCGTAGGGCGTTAGCGGCGGGCAGTCGTTTTCGGCCCAGACGGTTCGCGGACGCGACCGGAGATTCGCGAGCGCTTGGCCCAGCTCAGCGCGGTCGTCGGTGAAGTCGAGAATTCCCTGGCCGGAGGAAGTGAAGACGCCCGCGCGGTCGGTGGGCTGGAGCGAGGACTCGATGAATCTCCCGGCGGCGTCGCGGATGCGCACCATGTCTTCAGCCGCCACCACGAGGTCGTCAAAATAGAAGGCCACGTAGCGCGCCGGCAGAGTCAGCCCCGGTTCGGCCTCTCCCGCCTCCGCGGGTGCAATGGGCTGGGCGGTTGCGGCGGCAGGGGCCGGGGGCCGGTAGTTCTCGCCGGAGAAGGCGGTCACGCTCTGGAGCTTGCCGTTATCGAAGAGGCGAAAATCGTCCTTGGTAAGCCCGCCCACGGTGTTGCCGCTGGCGTCGCGCACGATCACGCGCACCAGAACTTCTTTGGCCTGTGTTCGGAGGGTAAGCGCCGGCTCCGTCTCCTCGCTCTTCATCTCCGGCGTTTCCTGGTTTTGCCGCGCCGCCGTGGGAACACCGAGCCACACGCCGCCGAGGCCCACCCCGAAAAGCAGGGCCGGTATCAGCCGCAGCAATTTTGAACTTGAACTCGCCATAACTCACCAGGACGGGCTGGATCTCAGAGTCATACGAAGGTTGACCGTCAATTTGGTCTGACCTGGGATGACGACTCTGGATTTCCAGGTGATTGCCAACATACGCCTAAAGAGGTTCTCACTTCAAACTAGCGATCCGTGACCCCTTAGGCTCCCCAATAGGTAGGCGATCAAACTCAGCCACCGTCGCACGGGGTTCGACTGAAAGCGGCGTAGCCACAGTCAGTGCGGTTCTGACAGTGGGCTCTTCCTTTGGTGATCAATCTTCCGGTCAATTGTAGTGGCCAGGAGAAAAGCCCGCGGCCACAAGAACGTTGACCGTCGCTACTCCCTGGTGGCGAATTGGCCGTGTCGAGGCGAGGAGAAGCGTATGATGCTCAAATCCGTGGTCCGCAGCAGAGATTCCGATGCACGGTGAAACCCGGAGGACCCTTGATGTTGATGTTGCTTCGTCAACTCGTTTCGATCGTCGCTTTGCCCGGAGTGGTGGCGATTGCGGTGCCGGTGTGGATCGCGCGGAGCAATCACATCATGTTCACTCGCCCTCACGGGCTGGCGAGCATGGCGATTGCCCTGTGCGGACTGGCTCTACTTGTTGTCGGCGTTGGGCTGTTCGCAGCGTCCGTCCTCTACTTTTCGTGGCGAGGGCACGGCACACTGGCCCCGTGGGACCCACCCCGTCGCTTCGTCGTCGAAGGCCCGTATCGATTCGTACGGAATCCGATGATCAGCGGGGTAATCTTTGTGCTGCTCGGGGAAGCGGGCATCTTCCGTTCGCAAGCGCTCGCCGAGTGGGCGGGTTTGTTCGTACTGATTAACCTGGTTTACATTCCAGTTTTCGAAGAACGAATGCTGGCGGCACGTTTTGGAGAGCCTTACGTACGCTACAAAAAAGCCGTCCGGCGATTCCTGCCTCGTCTCCATCCTTGGACACAAAACGAGCAAGCGTAATGCCACCTGGGCGGTGGGAGGTCCCCGGCATTTCGAACTGGGCACCCAAGAGCAGTGACGAGTGACGAGAAACGCGGCCCGAAGTCATCAGAGCAGTGACAAGTGGCGAGTGACGAGAAAGACAGTCCGGGGTCCGTAGTGGTAAGAAGAGTGGCGAGTGAAGAGTGGGCAACCACGGGCAGTGCCTTTCCGTCCGTGGGCCTCTGGCCGAGGCGGCAAAAACTTTTAGATTCGGGTTTTCCAGTAACCGGGGCGCCGATGCCCATGCGCAACGGCCAGGACTTGGATCGCGGAGGGTAGCTCACGGTAGATCACCGCAAAAGGAAATCGATGCAGCAGAAATTTGCGGGTACCATAGGGACCGGCGGGCCAGCGTTGCGGCGCGGCCAAAATCCTGTCAGTGGCTTGATTGACTTCCTCCACGAATTGCGCAGCAGAGCAGGCACTGCGCTCACGATACCAGCGCGTAGCTTTTTCAGCCTCTTCGACGGCAGCGGGATGGATAATGAAAATCGGCTTCTTGCTCATTCGGCAGCGGAAGAAAGTTTCCGGCGGAACGTTTCCAGCGAAACGGGTTTAACTTTGCCAGAATCCAAATCTTCAATGCGGCGGGCGATTTCCTCATTCCAGGCGGCTTCCACGGCTTCGGGATCGTCACGGGCGCCATCCAGGCTCTCCAGCAGAGAGCTCGCCAATTCGGCGCGTTCTTCCGCGCTAAGGCCAAGGGCGCGCTGCAACAGTTCCGTGGCGTCTTGCGTCATGGGATCATTATACGCCTGGAGTCAGGATACGGGCCAGAGGTAACAAGATCAGGGACTAGGGGCTGGGGGCTGGGTAAAAAGCAGTGGGCGGAAGGCAGAAGGCGGCACGCGGGGGGCCGTAATAGACAAACAAGGGCCGGCGCGGGCCGGCCCTCAATTCAAAATCCAAAACTCAAAATCGGCAATCCAGGTTCGCCAATCCAAAAACTAGAATCGCAAATCGTCAGTCGCAAATGCGACGTTCTCCCCGTATTCCGTACCCCGTATCCCGATCTTAATAGATCTCGAACCTTTCCTGGTGAACGTTGGAATCGCTTTTGATGATGACGTCCTTCTTGGTCAGCGATTCGAGTTCGGAGACCAGGCCGCCCTCGCGCGATTTCAGGGCTTTGGCGACTTCCGGACTGACTCGCAGGGTCATGACGGCGCCGTCAATCCCTTTGGCCATCTTGCGGGCTTCCGCTAGGATTTCGTTGCAGATGGTATTGACGGACTTCACCCAGCCGGCGCCGGTGCAATAGGTGCACGGCTCGCAGAGGGTTCGCTCCAGCGACTGCTTGACGCGCTTGCGGGTGACGGCCACCAATCCGAAATCGTGGAAGGAGATGACCTTGGTGGGAGCGCGGTCAGAGCGCAGGGCTTCTTCCAGCGCTTGCACAACTTTGGCGCGATTCTTGCGCTCGTCCATGTCGATGAAGTCGATCACGATGATGCCGCCCAGGTCGCGCAAACGCACCTGGCGGACGATCTCATTGACCGCATCAACATTGGTCTTGACGATGGTGTCTTCCAGGCGATTGGTCTTGCCGACGTACTTGCCGGTGTTGACGTCGATGGCCACCAGCGCCTCGGTTTGATTGATGACGATGTAGCCGCCTGACTTCAGCCACACCTTGGGCTTGAGCGCTTTGTCGAGCTCCGTCTGGATGCCAAACTCTTCGTAGAGGGGCGTGTCGCGGCTGTAAAGCTTGACCTTGCCGACCAGGGCGGGCTGGCAGCGGCTGACAAAATCCAGCACGCGCTCGTAATCAATTTCGCTGTCCACGCGCACGCACTTGAAGTCGGGCGTCAGCAGGTCGCGCAGCAGGCGCTGGACGAGGTCGAGATCGCGGTGGATCAGCGCCGGCGCCTTCATACGGTCCGACTTCGAGCGGATCTCGGCCCAGAGCGTGGAGAGGAACTTCAGGTCGGCCTTGAACTCTTCTTCCGAACGGCCCTGGCCCGCCGTGCGAACAATAAAGCCCCCTGTAAGCGACCCTTTGTTTTCCAGAATGATGTTGCGCAAGCGCAGGCGCTCCTCTTCCGAGGCGATCTTGCGCGAGACGCCAATGTGGTCAATGGTCGGCATGAAGACCAGGTAGCGCCCGGGTAGAGCTACGTGCGAAGTGATGCGCGCGCCTTTGGTGCCCAGCGGCTCCTTGGCGATTTGCACCAGGATTTCCTGGCCTTCCTTGAGCACTTCGGCAATCTGCACGGGATGATGATTGCCACCAGGACGAGAAGACTCGCGCGGCTTGTCAAAAAGGCGCGGACCACGATCTGGACCACCTGGGCTTCGGCGGCCACGGCGGCGGCGGGGAGCAAATCGCGGGCGCTGGTGGGGCTCGCGCAAAGTGTAGGTGCGGTCGCCCGGCGCGCCATGGGCTCCCGGTGCTCGGGTCGCGGAATCGTCATCGGGCACGGTTCCCGGCGCGGCGGGCTGGCCTTCACCCTCAGCTCCCGCCGCAACCTCTGAGGACGCTTCGACCTCGGCGGTAAGTTCACCCTCGACCGTGAGCTCATCCTCGGCGCCCTCTGCGAGCTCTTCGAACTCCTCCGAAATTTCTCCTTCGCCCTCGAACTCTTCCTCCAAAACGCTGCTTTCAGCACGTTCAGAGGGGGATTCGGGCGTCGCTTCCGCGGATTCCTGCGGCTCGACTTCTGAGGGGGCTGCTTCGGATGCGGTTTGCGCGACGGTGGGTTCGACCGGCTTCTTCGGCTCGGGTTCGCCGGAAGAAGGTCCGGCAATTCCCTCCACCGAATACGCGGCGGCAACTTCCGCCGTGAAAGAAGGTGAGGAAGATGCGGCGGGAATCTCTGCCACTGGTTCCGGCTCGACCGGCGAGGAATGGACCGCGGCGACACTTGACGGAGCGGTGGCGTCCGTAGCGCCCGCCT
Organism: Terriglobia bacterium; assembly: GCA_050010335.1. Lineage (GTDB taxonomy): Bacteria > Acidobacteriota > Terriglobia > UBA7540 > UBA7540 > Bog-366. The sequence continues at coordinate 32,707 of JBEKLF010000020.1, read as the reverse complement.
TTATGTCGGTAGTTTCGGGGTGCACGCCTTTGGGAGCCGCTGAATTCACCATGGCTCGCATCGCTCCAGGAGCAAACGGTATCGCGGCATCGGTCACAACGACTTTATGTTCGTCCCGCCGCAGCTCGGGGGTCACCTCAGCCGCCACTGCGGATTCAACTTCGGCGGCGTCGGTCACTGGCGCGGCAGCAAGGGCGGGCTCAACTCCAGCACCTTCGGCCACGAGTTCTGGGGCGGAGGACGCTTTTTCGGACATTTCGTACGCTTGACCAATAGGGCTGTTGTTAGCAGCGAAGTCGTCGTCCTCCTCAGACATAATGGCGCTGGGCTGCCCCGCCGTTGGGTCCGTTGACGGACCACGTTCCACCTCTCGGTGGGGGTCTTCTACATATCCCATTTCCGCCTCTCCGGTCGGGGTGGAAGCGGCGTTGCGGTATTTTGCCAAAGACTCGCCCGGCAGGATTTCAAACGTGTGAGATTCCGTAGGCGGCTCTTCGACGCGATGCGGAGGCGGGAACCTGCGTTCCCCATGACGACCCTCGCCGAATTCGGGCCGGCCGCGATGCCTCCGGCGGCGGCCACGTCGCGGATCAAAGGTCCGGCGGTCGTGCAAGTCTCTCGAGGCTGGGGGTGCGGCCACCGGAGCGGGCGGCGCAACGGCCGCTACGGGCACCTCCAAAAGGGGAGGCGCTACCGGCGGCGCAGGTGGAGGTGGAGCAACTTCGGGAACTACGGGCGGCGGGGGCTCCGTCACGGCGGGCGCGGGCAGTGGCGCCTGCGCCGCGGCGGCGTCAGCTTGCTGAGTGGTAAACTTGGTCGCGCGCGCCTCCGCTTCCTCGAAGACCTTGTCGTATTCCTCCTGGTCCTCGTAGAAGTCGGAAACGTAAAGGAACGCGTCACGCTCGAGGCCGATATCCACAAACGCCGACTGCATTCCGGGAAGTACACGGCTGACGCGCCCCTTGTAAATGCCGCCCACCAAGCCGACATCCGTGTCGCGCTCGAAATACACCTCAACCAGTTGGTCGTCTTCCAATACGGCGACCTTCGTCTCGTGAGGAGACGAGGAAATATACATCTCCTTGGACATGGAAACTCCATTTTCCGAAACGCCGGGGAATCAATCCGTCAGGCGACGGAGATCAGCCAACAACGTTTCTGACCGGCCGGGCGTCCCGACTCATCGGGAAGGACTGCCCTGGCCTCGACCGGATAAAATTCGGTGCCGGATGAATTCCAAGTGGCGCCATCAGGCGCGGAACTCATTGGACCCATCCGTCTCGCGACGCGCGGCTGAACCCTGCCGGCGAATCGCTCGGGTTACTGGACCGCTAGGTGGGAACGCACGTACGCCAACCCAGCGGGCGAAGGGCTGCTTTCAATTGACATATCGCCTGGCCCTCACGCTCATCGCCAGCCCCAGGCCGAGGAACGTGAATAGCAAGGAGGAGCCACCCTGACTCATGAGCGGCAGAGGTACACCGGTAATCGGAAGCACCCCAATCATCATCCCGGTGTTGAGGACCACTTGAAAGAACAAGACCGCGGCCAAGCCAATCAGAAGGAAGGCCCCAGCGCGGTCTGGCGCCATCTGCGCTCCATCGAGCAAACGCAGGAGCAGAGCAAAATACAACAGCAGAACGAGCAGGGTTCCGACAAACCCCTGTTCTTCGGCGAAGGCGGCGAATATAGAATCTGCATGGGATACAGGGATGAATCCCAGCCGACTCTGCGTTCCATTGCCTAATCCCTTTCCCCAAAAGCCGCCCGAACCGATGGCAATCTTGGTTTGAGTAACTTGGTAGCTGGAGCTTTGAGTGTTCTGAGTGGGATGAACGAAGGTCATCAATCTCTCGCGCTGATAGGGTCTTAGGAAATGCCAGCCTACGGGCAACGCGAGGATTCCGGCCAGACACAAAACAGCGACGTGTTGCCAGCGGATTCCCGCAAAGAGAACGCCGGCTGCGATAATCGGAACAAACGTCAACGCTGTGCCCAAGTCGGGCTCCAAGGCCACTAGGGCCGCCGGTATTCCGGCGAAGATCCCTAGCTTTACCAAGTCCCCCCAAGTGACCGCCTTGATCCGCCGATCGGCGAAGTAGGCTGCCACAACCAGTATTATAATCAACTTGGCGATTTCTGACACTTGGAAACTCATGAACCCCAACTGCAGCCACCGGCGTGTGCCGGCAATGGAGCGGCCCGCCACCAGAAGTCCGGCCAGCAGCAACACAGAAATGCCGTAGAGCCAAGGGGTTTGCTCCAAAATCATGTGGTAATCAAACCGGCTTGCAACCAGTGCCAGCACGCAACTGATAACTAGCCAATAGATCTGCTTCTTATATTGACCGGCCAGGGGGGAATGAAGTGTGGTACTGTAAATCTCTACAACCCCTATGGCGGCGATAGCCAGCGCCAGTCCCAACAGGAACCAGTCAATGTCGCTTATACGGAAACGCCTACCCACTTTTGATTCCTTTGCTACTGCCGCGAAGCAGATTTGGTTTGCCCCGGCGGATCGGCCGGCCGAAGTTGGCTCAGCACCCTCACCTGGGTTTCCATTTGGTTCCCAGGGCTCTTGGGGCCAACCTTCTTGTCGAAATAGGCCTTGATGACGTCGCGGACGATGGGTACTGCCACAGTTGAATGCTCGCCCCGCATCACCAGCGCCGCCACGACGATTTCCGGCTTGTCCGACGGCGCATACCCCACAAACCAGGCCGTATTCTTGAATTCGGAGCTCTTTGCGGACTGTTGCAATGCCTGGCTGACCACCTGTGCGGTACCGGTCTTGCCGGAGATATCGATCCCCGGGCTACGCGCGGCGCCGCCCGTCCCCCCGCCCTCATTTACTACCGCCCACATGCCCGACTTCACCGTCGCAATGGTGTTATCGCTCAGGGGGAAGTCATGCGGGGAAGAGTCGGGAGGATCTTCGCCCAGCGCCCGCAACTGGTCCTGAAATGCCACGTGGGGCCTATGAAAGACGCCACCCATGGCAACGCCGCCAATCGTATTGGCCACCTGAAGAGGCGTGACCAAATTGGAGCCTTGGCCAATCGCCACTGAAATCGTTTCCCCCGCATACCATTTGTGCTTGAAATTGCGTTGCACCCACTCCGGCGAGGGGATCAACCCCGGCGCCTCACCCGGCAGGTCGATTCCCGTCTTCGCACCCAGGCCCAGGCCCTTGGCGAAGTAATCAATCTTGTCAATCCCCAGCATCTTTCCCATTGTGTAAAAGAACACGTCGCAAGATTCGCGGATGGCCTTGTGGATGTCTACGGCGCCGTGCGCCTTATGTTTCTCAAACACCCAGTCGTGATAGAGGTGTCCGTAAATCGTGACGGCGCCCGCGCAGTGCACGATGAAATCTGGGGTGATTGTCCCGGTTTCGAGGACGGCGGAAGCCATCACAATCTTGAACACCGAACCTGGCGCAAGTTGCGCCTGAATAGCCTTATTCATAAGCGGCTTCATGGGATCGTTCGTGAGTTGGTCCCACTCTTTCGGGTCAATGCGCTTGGCGAAATCGTTGGGGTCAAAGGAGGGATGGCTGACCATGGCCAAAACTTCGCCCGTCCGCGGATCCAGGGCAACCACCGCGCCCGCATGGTCACCCAGACCAGCTTCCGCCGCCATTTGCAGGTCCAGGTCGATGGTGATGCGTAGATCGTTTCCGGCCAGTGCGTTGATGGTCGACTGCACCCCGACTTCCTGTCCCCGGCTATTCACCACCACCCGCCGCATGCCATCGCGTCCGGCGAGAACCTGGTTGTACTCGGCTTCCACGCCAAACTTTCCTATCACATCGCCAGGCTTGTAGGATGAGCCCAGTTTGGCGATCATCTCCTCGGGGACTTCACCCACATAACCCAGCATCGCCGCCGCCACCTGAAGCTTGGGATAGAGCCTCTGCTGCACCTGGATCAGATCGAGTTCGGGATATTCCACACGGTGGGATTCAAGGAAGGAAATATCTTCGAGCGTCGCGGCCTGCTTCAGCAGCACAGGTTGGAAACGCGGCAAGCTGGCAGTGCGTTCAAGGGTGGCGCGAAGTTCCTCGGGGTCCAGTTGTAGTCCCCGGGCGATTCCTGCGATGCGGTCCGGCGAGAGGGCGGCCGCAGACTCGCGCATCAGGAGCACGCTGAAGGCCGGAAAGTTGTCGGCAAGCACTCGGCCGTCGCGGTCCAGAATACGTCCGCGTGGAGCGATAACCGGGAGGTTGCGGATGCGGTTGCGTTCCGCCAGATCCGCATACTGCCGGTGTTGTCCAATTTGGAGCCGCCAATATCCCACCAACAAGCCCAAGAAACTTGCGGCAATGACATATTGAAGGAATGCGATCTTCCATGCAGGAGGGCGTTCGTCACTGGGAAATCGGACTTCCATTCTTACCCATATCGCCGGGGTTCGTTTTCAGTGCGGGCCTCAGCTTATTCATTCAGTTAACAAACGTGAAGCAGCGATTAACTTGCTGGGAACCAGCGTTTCCTCACTTCATGACCGTAGCACACCGCGCCCTCGTTGACAAGAAAAGAACGGGCAAAACGTTAAAGAGGGGTGAAGGCCCCTGGATTCAGCCTTCAGTTTTCATTGGTCAAGAACATTCGCTGCGATGGGGTGGAGGTGGCAACCTGATCGTCCACAGCCCACAGCGGGTTATCATGCCATGGGATGACAGAGGAGATCGAGTAATCAGGCGAATTTGCCGAGGGCGACGGTTCCATCGCGTCATCGCTTGATTGGCAGATTTGAGATTTGAGAAGTGAGAATTCCGATTTGTGATTAACGATAGGTGATTTCGAAATCAGTTTTCGTGCCACTCGTTACTGCTATCCATTCTCACGTCTCCTGCCTGCCGTCTTCGATCTCCAACACCCATAACTCATGTATTTTCATCAACATTGATTCAGACCCAAGAAACTTACATTTTATCTCCATTTTTTTCAATAACATACACTAGCTATCCTACATTTTGGGCTCTTTTTATTGTACGCGGATTACCGCCGTATGGATTTTAACTGGTTTACTATCAATGACTTGAAAATTGAAGTCTACGGGTGAATCTCTCTGAGTACCTTTTTTATCAGTAACATCGTCTCAAATCACGCATTGCTCCGTGGGCCCTCGCTCGCATCACAAGGTGTTGACCGAGGCCCGAGACCTGCGGCCCGTGCTCCAAACCCCAGGTCCTCCGGTTGCGCCACCTTGACTCCCTCCTCAACCAATTATGCTACCACATGGTTACTCAGTTATCAAGTTTTAATGTTGATAATTCCGATGCTTCTGGTGGCGGCGGGCTTACCCCGCCTGACTCGAATCAGCAGCTTTATGCCGCCACATTAGCTGTCACGGTCGGCGCTAAGACACATGGGAGGTCAACCCGACGCTACATCGCCACGACAGCACGCGGTACCCCGCGCAGGGCGGCAAGGGAATGGGGAAACCGCAAAGCCCGCAAGGGCAAGGATCCGTCATGCCAGCCGGTCACTGGGAGCGGGGGATAGCCGAAAACCACCACCTTTGCGAGAAACCACTACCGCATAGGCACCGGGCCATGCTGCCGCTCGGCCGGTATGGCCGGAACCGCATGATATCGCAGCCTTTCGGACAATCGAGTTTGGCAGGATACTTGCCCTAGATCAGGTTGCGGTCTGGCAAGATGGATTGGGGATTCGAGGAGGTACTGAAATGCGAAACCTAAAACTTTTGACGTTACTGGGTCTTTGCTTGTTGGTCGCACTGTATGCACATGGCCAACGAGTTGGAGTTGAGGTGGGGGTGGGGGTGGGGCCGGCGTACGTGGGGCCGCCTCCGGTGTGCGCGTATGGCTACTACGACTATTGCCCCTACGCTTGCGCACCCTACGGCTACTATGGACCAAGCTGGTTCTCGGGCGGAGTCTTTATAGGCGCCGGGCCTTGGTTCCATGGCTATCATGGCCGTCCGGGCTTCTACGCGGGACATGGCAACTACGGACGCGTGCCGGCGTTCTCGGCACATCCGAAATATCGGGGTGAGGTCAATCGTGGTGCCGTCCGCGGCAACTTCGATGGTGGAAGGATACATGGCAACGTGCGGGCGGGCGGTGTGCATGGCGGAGGCGGTTTCCATGGCGGTGAGCGCAGGTAGACTCCACCATCAACTCGAACTCTCGCGGCCGACGGCGTTCGCCGTCGGCCGTTGCATTTTAGAAGGAGGCGCACCAGGGGTAACCACAAGGCACGATGTAGCGGCGGGTTTATCCGTCGGCTGACGGACCACATGGCGGCGACCCGATAAGATTGGGACGGGTTCCGCCTTCTCTATATAAAATCGCTTCGACAATTCCATTCCTTGATAAGGAGGGGAGTGACTTGGGGTCTGCACCGGCCCGCGCAAACGCATGCCTCGATTACAGACCCTATGCTCTAAAGGCGAAACACATGATTCGTCTTAAGAGCATGAGAAGGCTTCTCCTGCGCGGGCTGTTCCGTTTTTGATCCTCATTTGTTAGTCTCCCCTGAGTCGCCAACTCACAGCGGGGTTGGCGAAGACGGCAGATTGCTGGCGTCGTCAGCCAGAGGACCTTGCCTGAATCTTGTCACTGGTCAGTCGTCAGTTGTCAGGTCAGAGTCATTAGCTATCAGCGGTCATCATGCGTAACTCGAACCTGGGCTCAGGTGCGCGGCTTTTTGCTTTCGATAGGGAACGAGCAGCGGACCTCCAAAACAGGTCCGCGCTGCGCCTGTTCGCCGTGGCTTCATTGCTTGATGATGGTGCCGTCGTACTGCCGGATTTCTCCCCATCCGCCGTTGAGATGGTCGGGTCCGTCGCGGAGGGGATACTTCGAGGCGAGCCGTTCATCCACTTCAATCCCCCACCCCGGCGAGTCGTTGGCCCACAGATAACCATCTTTATAAGCTGCGCAGCCCTTGAAGATCTCGGCTTCCACGCCACTGATGATGCCCCCCTCTTGGATGCCGAAGTTCCAACTGGCCAGGTCCAGATGCAATTGCGCCGTGTGACCCACGGGCGAAACGTCCCCGGGGCCGTGCCAGGCGGTTTTGACTCCGAACTGTTCGGCGAGGATCGCGATTTTTCGCGACGGCGTCAAGCCTCCGGCTTGCGACAGGTGCACGCGAATATAATCTATTAGGCGTTCGGCAATCAGTGGCTGCCACTCGTGCGGGCTATTGAAGAGCTCGCCCATGGCGAGTGAGGTTGCGCATTGCTCGCGGATTTGCCGGAAATAATCAATGTCTTCAGGGGAAAGGACATCTTCCAAATAGAACAAATTGATTGGCTCGAGTTCTTTGGCAAATTGGACGGCCTGATGCGGGCTGACGCGCTCGTGCACGTCATGAATCAGCCCGATATCTTCGCCTAACTGTTTCCGGCACTCTTCCAGCATTTGCCGCGTCCGGCGCATATAAGGACCCGGCTCGAACACGGGGCCCCCATGCAAGGATTTCGCGTCAGGGCCGACGCGCGGCCCGTAGACGGCCATGCCGGGCACGCCAATCTGAACTTTGATGCATCGAAAACCCTTTTCCATGGCTTCGCGGGCGCGATCGACGACCTCCTGGCTTTCCATGCCACTGACTGTGGCGTAGGTCAGCACCGCTTCACGCGCCTTTCCTCCCAGCAACTGGTACACCGACATGTTGGCCTGCCGACCCTTGACGTCCCACAGCGCTTGGTCAACCCCGCTGATGGCATTGTTGAGGACGGGGCCATTGCGCCAGTACGCACTGTTGTAGCAGGCCTGCCAGGTGTCCTCGATGCGGTCCGCGGGCTTCCCAATCAGGAATGGCTTGAGATATTTCTCCACCGCGGGCACCACCAGATCGGCGCGTTGGGTAAAGGTCGCGCACCCGTAACCGTAAAGGCCATCTTGATCGGTGAGGATCTTGACCACCACCAGGCGCACGCCGGACGGCTGCGTGGTGATCACCTTGATGTCTTTGATGATGGGTGACGGCAGCCCACGCATCGCGCGCGCCGCTTGCTCTTCTGCCCTCACGCGCTGGGCCGGTAAAGCCGCGCCGAGAGCTCCCGCCACGGCGATTTGACAACATTCTCTTCTATTCATCAGAGGCTCCCTTCAGGACAAGATTTCCGCCACCATATTAACCCTGATTTCCCGCTAGTGGGGTGGAAGGGCGGGGCTCATTTAAAAATGCCTTGACTCCCGATATCTGTTAAAATGCCTTCATGCGTAGTTCTCTCGCCAACGCGGTTCTCGTGGCGGGTCTCTCAGTACCCTTGTGTTTATGTGCACAGCCTCGCGGCGCGCCCCATTCCTCGTTTTCCCGTTCGGGGGGAAGTTATCATAGCTATCCCGTCGCGTCACGACCGCGACCGCTGCCCCGGTCGGCCAGGTCCGTGACCTCGAACGCGTCCTATCGGGGGATCACATTTCCGCCTGTTGCCGGCTCATCGCTGATCAATCCCGGCGAGGCGTCATGTCTGCTCAACCCTTCCTTTTCGGGTTCCTATTATTGCCGCCAATATTTTCCGCGGGGTGCCTCCTTGGGTTACGAGCCTGTCTTTCCTTATTGGATCCCAACGACAGGGTACGAGACGGACCAGCCTGGCCCGCCGGCTCCCGAACCGGAGCAAGACCCTCAACTCGCGGCGCAAGTGGGAAACCTGGCATCGGAAGTTGAAATGATGCGTGAGGATCAGGCGCAACGAGACTTCCGCGGCGCGCCTTCGGCTCAGTCTCCCGCGGCGGCGGAAGAAAAGCCTCCTGCCACCCTCTTCGTATACCGCGACGGCCACCAGATGGAAGTGCAGAATTATGCCATCCTCGGCAAAACACTTTGGGTTTTTTCTGATAAGGTAACGCGGCGAGTCCCGCTCACCGATCTCGACCTCGCGGCCACTGAGCGAGTGAACGAAGCCCGCGGCGTCGAATTCGCCGCGCCGGACCCACAATAAATCCACTGTTCAAATCGGGAAACAAAGGGGGCGCTCAATACTGCTTCACGGATACCACTTGGTCGCCATCGAATGTTACGAAGAGTACGTGTGGAGCCGTCCCGTAAATCCAGTCTTCCTGCTCGACGCCGTCTCGAACCTCGCGCACCCGCCGGTCCGGAGTGCCTTTGGCGGAAAGCACCGCGTCACGATCCATCCCCACCATGACTTCGTGATTCTTGATGGCCTCTTTGAATTGGGGAGGGAGATTCGGCGAGTACAATTCGGTGGGCGAGTGACGCTCGAAATCCAACGTGCCGGAGAGGATCGTCTTAACTTGCGCGACGGTCAGGTCGGGAAGGGACTTGCCAAAATCCACCGTTATGGATGACCCGAATGCGGTGGTGGGTGGTTGTCCCGAAGCAATCGGAGTAGCTCCCATCCCCCCGTCGATCTCGATGTGTTGGTACCACTTCTGCCGGGTCCTTCCGCCCCCATTGACCTCAAAAATGACCTGATTTGACTTGAACTCAATCTTGGTGATCACGGCGGGCGTCCCCGGTTGCATGGCCACACCGTTTACGTGCATTTCCTTTTGGGCATCCACCTGGTCCAACTTTCCCGTGGCATCCACCCGCACGCCCCTCTTCCCGCGCGGCAGGGGAACTTTCGTCACCGACATTTCCCGGAGCAGGCCGCGGATGATGTCATAACGGGCGTTGCGATCCATACCCTCTTTGGAAAAACCGGAGGGAATCACCAGGAAGGCGCTGGCCAGCCACAAGCTCCGCCATAACCAACTTAGGGTGGCTTTTTCCGCGTGGCCGCGAGTCTCTGAGCGCCAGCGAGTCATGGGAATCGGTCCTTCTTCGTCTCTTCCGCGGGCGAAGCCGAAAAAATTGTGATCGGCGGGTCCGGCGATTGTTGCGTCGCCGGAGCAAAAACCAGAGCTTTCATTTCTTCACTAGTATAGATGCTTTTTGCCAACGACACGTACACGGTCACGAGCAAAATTGCTCCGGTCACCAGCAAGCCGCCTTCCGGCCCGTATTCGCCGCCGGTCAGCCAAACGGGACCTCGGACGCGCGCGGCAAAAACGCTGGCCGGAATGGTTAATCCACTCACGGGCAGCCCCAGCAAAAAGCCCAGAAGAAAGTTCCAGGTAAAATGTATCCCAATGGGCATCCACAGGGAACGGGTCCGTAAATAGGCGACGGCGAATGGAACTCCGATCAGGGCGGTGTTGAGGGTGGACACCCACGTCCTGTGCGGGTTGGAAAGATGGGCAAGGCCGAACAACGTGGAAGTAGCAACAATGGCCCCCACCGGAGTGATGGACTCCGTCAGCCGCTGGAAGGGATACCCGCGGAAGATGGCTTCCTCATTGGCCGCCGCAACGGCAAACATCATAAAGCTGAAGGATCCCGCCCGCATCATCGGATGCGGGGAAAACGTGAAGTGTGCAAAGCCGCATCCCTCTTCCAGCACGGTTGCGAAAAACAGCATTGCCGCGCCCACCATCAGGCCGCGGCCAAGTTCCCTCCACCATCGAGGGTGAAGGGCCAAGCCCACGGAACCCAGGGGCCGTCGATCGAAAACCGCCGTCATCAGCTTGTAAGAAGCGACTATCGCTACCAGAGATGCGAGAGATTGCCAGAAAAGCGCCACGTATAAACTGGGATGAACCTTCCCGATGAGAAAGACCGCTCCCACCATTTCCGTACTAACCATAAAAGCAGCGACAAGGAGCACGACAGAAAGAAAGAATCGCCAGACGGGGCGGAGGCAGTCATCGCCGATGAAGATTCCGGTCGAATTCATCGCGTCTCCGCGGAGCGCTCGCCTTGATCGGCATGAACTTCCAGCCCGGTCCTGGAGATGCCGAAGTTGATAATCTGCCCGCCCATTTGGACCAGGGCGTCTTCCACGGCGGGTTTGGTGCCCGGGCGGATCATGAAGACTACGCAGCCGCCGCCCCCGGCCCCGCAGACCTTGGCGGCCATGGTTCCTTGCTTACGAGTATGTTCGATCATCCGGTCGATCTTGGGGGTGGAAATACCTTTGAAATTGCGTTTGCGATTTTCCCATTCGAGCGCCAGCAGCTCCGCCACGTCGTTCCAGTCCCGTGCCAAGAGAGCTTCCCGCATTTGGCTGGCGATGGTGGTGATCTGCTCGAAATTCTTGAGGACGGCCTCGTCGTTGTCAATGTGGGATTTCATGACCTCCCAGTTGTTGATGGCGGAATTGCGCGGCTGGCCCGTGTAGCAGAGCACAAATCGCTTTTCCACGTCGGCGAAGGGCAGAGGCAGTCGCTCCACTTTCACACCGTCGCGCTCCAGATGGACGGAGTTTGCACCGCCGTAAAGCGCGGGGAAGTAGTCCTGCCACCCGGTGGGCACGCGGATGACGATGGCCTCCACGTTCTTGGCAATCTCCAGGATCGTGGTGCGCGTGCAGCGCTTGCCCGTGACGCGCGCGAGGCCCCCGCATAGGGCGATATTCAACGCCGAGGAACCTCCCAATCCTGCGCCCGCGGGCACCTGCGAACTAGTCTTGATATTCAAACCGCGCCGGGGCTCAAAAAACATCACCAGTTCCCGCAATAGGGGCAATTGCGATTTACCAAGAGAAAGGTCGGTGAGGTTTTCCCAGCTTTCCTTCAGCCCCTGGTCCTGAGAGCTGAGCACGATGCGCCGGTCCGCGCGCGTATCAATCACACATGAGGCATAACATCGAATGGCAATATTAACCGTCTGTGCGCCGGGGTGAAAAAGGTAAAGCGGCCAGATGTCCACAGTTCCGCCGGCCAAATCAACTCGGGCGGGCGCTCGCGCTTCAACTCGCATGATGACCTCTTCAGAAGTGGATTAAGAACTAGTTTATGAGCTTTCAGCTATCAGCTCTCAGCTTTCAGCTAAACACCCCTCATCCGGCCGCCCCGATTTCGGGCGCCCGTTGGACTCCCGTTGAGTCCGGAAATCGGAGCCTCACCTGCTGCCCTCGCACTCGGGAAAAGGGCTGCGGATGGAAGGGCTTTAGCTGATAGCTGAGAGCTGATAGCTGAAAGCTCACTGCTGCGTCACCTGCATCGTCTCATCAATGGACAGGGTCGGCCAACCGGCTTTGGCAGGATCCGAGGGCGCGGCTGTAATCTTGAAGTGCTGGCCATCGTCCACATCCGCAGTGTAATTGTATCCACGGCGGTTTGCCCCGGAAAACGTGATCGAGCCATCCTGCTGGAGTTCGTCAACTGAGGCATAAGACCCGTGGCTCGCCAGGTTCATCCTCTCGGCCTGGGCGATGGCCAGCAGGTCGCTCTTTACGCCCACCACGTCAATCACTTCCTTGGGTGGCTGCCCGCCCGTCGGCCCCGATGAGAACTGCGACTTCATGACGAACCAGATAATCGCCAGCACGATCACTAATCCCAAAATGCTTCCCACTGCTCTCATAAGCTCTCCCATCCAGGGTCCGTTGTACGGTCGGCCCTATTCTGACGCGATGTTCGCACGGATGCAACAAGTTAGGGGTTCTTTCCGCGCCGCAAGCAAGCTAAGATGTCCGCCAGCACGACAGCTCGGAATTTCAGGAGCGGAGGCATCGCAGTGGCGGACACAGCCGATGTGGTGATCGTGGGCGGGGGAATTGTGGGTGCAAGCATCGCCTATCATCTCGCTCAGGCCGGCTCCACAAACGTCCTGGTTCTGGAGCGCGAGCCTCATCTGGGCCGCGGCTCCACGGGCAAGAGCATGGGCGGGGTGCGCGCGCAGTTCTCCACGGAGATCAACATTCGACTGTCGCTCTATGCCCTCGATTTTTTTGCCCGCTTCGAGGAGGCCACCGGCTGCCCCAGCGGCTATCGTCCCCAGGGCTACCTGTTCGTAGCGACGAGTGAGAAGCACCTGGATTACTTGCGCGCCAATTACCAACTGCAAGTGGCGTGCGGGGTGAAGACTGTGGAGCTGCTTTCGCCCGCCGAGGTCCTCCGCCGCATGCCGCATTTGCGCGCCGACGACATCCTGGGAGGCAGTTTCAGTTCCACCGACGGGTTTGTGGACCCGTACAGCGTCATGACCGGATTCATGCAGCGCGCCACGGATAAAGGCGTGCGTTTGTGGAAAGGTGCGGAGGTCACGGCGATCTTGCGAGACAGCCAAGGCACTGCGGGTGTTGAAACCACGCGCGGCCCGGTGACCACACGCACGGTGGTGAATGCCGCCGGTCCTTGGGCGGCACAAGTGGCAGCATTGGCCGGAGTGATGTTGTCCGTCCAACCCCTGCGCCGCATGTTGGTCCCCTCCGAGCCTTTCCCGCTCATCCCGCGTGAGGCGCCCATGACCATCGATATGGCCACCGGTTTTCACTTCCGCCCGGAGGGTCTGGGAGTCCTGCTCGCCTGGAACGATCCGGAAGAGACGCCGGGATTCAAGGTCAATTTCGATCCGGCGTTCGTCGAAAAGATTCTTCTGCGAGCGGTGGACCGGATTCCCTGCTTTGAGGCGCTGGAAGTGAATCCCAAGCGCGCCTGGGCCGGCCTCTATGAAATGACCCCTGACCATTACCCCATCCTCGGACCCGTGCCACAGGTCCCCGGCTTGTTTCTCGCCAATGGCTTCAGCGGCCACGGCGTGATGCACTCACCCGCCACCGGAAAGGTCCTGGCAGATCTGATCCTGCACGGCCACTCCGACCTGATCGACGCCCGTGCCCTCGACTTGGCACGCTTCGCCGAAGGCCGCCTGATTCACGAAACCGCGGTGCTGTAAGCGTGAACAGTGCCTGGTCCCGATTTCTATTTTGCGCTCCTTCGGAATCATAGCCCTGGCAAGGTGCTAGAATAGGTCCCCGAAAATCAAGGTGAGCAGGAGGAACCCTGGTATGGCAACTCGACGTGCATTTATGCAGAAAGCCCTGAGTAGTTCGGCCGCTCTGGCGGCATATGGACTTTTCCCTTCCAGCCGCGTGCTGGGAGCAAACGACCGCATCCGCATTGGACTGATCGGCGCTGGCGGGCGCGGGACGGAAATCTTCAAGGCGGCATTGAAGTGCCCCAACGTGGAAGGGGTGGCCGCTGCGGATATCTATACCCGCCGCCTGGATAAGGTGAAGGCGAGCATTCCCTCGATCCAAACCTACAGCGATTTTCGCAAACTGCTCGATGACAAAAGCATCGATGCGGTGCTGATTGCCACGCCTCAGCACCTGCACACGCTGCACTTTGTTCCGGCCATTCAGGCGGGAAAGGACGTCTACCAGGAAAAGACCATGGCGTTCAATCCCGACCACGCCAAGCGCATGCGGAAAGCTTTGGAGGGTTCCGGACGCGTCGTCGGAGTGGGCATCCAATCCACCAGTTCACCGGCTATTCCCAAAGTGCGCGAATACTTGCGGCCCGAGCGCATGGGCATGATCACGCAACTGCACACCTTCCACTATCGAAACGCTCCCTATGGCGGGTGGAAGCGCGAAGTCCCCGCCGATTGCGATCTTCAGCACGTGGATTGGAAAGCGTTTGAAGGCGAGGCGAAAGATTATCCCTTCGATCCCAACCGCCTGATCAACTGGCGCTTCTTCTGGGACTACTCCGGGGGAAACGTTTTTGAAAACATGGTGCACCAGGTGGGATTCTGGTTCAAACTTCTCGATCTCAAGATTCCCCAGAAGGTAACAATGGTGGGGGCCAACTACTTTTCGCCCAACATGCAGCCCCCCGACACCATGGACGTGAGTATGATTCAAAGGGAAAAGCTGCTCTTCACCTGGAACTCCATGTTCGGCAACAACCTGTTCGGCGAGGGTTATGACCAGGTGCTCGGGAACAAAGGAACGGTCCTCCGCGACGAAGACGACAACGTGCGCTACGTTTCCCAGGAAAGGAAGTCTGCGGCTCCGAGCGTGGGCGAAGCGCCGGGAAAGGCTCCGGACATCGTAGGTATGGGCGACTCCACCGTGCTGCACCTGCAGAATTTCTTCGACTGCATGCGCAGCCGCAAAGAAACCGACTGCCCCTTCGAATTGGGTTTCCGCGCCGCGATCGCCTGCCGCATGGCCGTGGATTCATACCGGCAAGGCCGGACCGTTAGTTGGGATGAAGAAAAGGAAGAAATCGTTTAGCATGTAGCGGGGAAACGCATTCCAGCGGATGGAGAGACGCATGAAGAAGATACTCAATGAGCCTTTTGTCTATGTCGACGAGATGCTGGAGGGCCTGTGCCTGGCCCATCCGCAGTATTACAAGCAGACCGGGCCGGAAGGCCGAGTCATTGTTCGCGCGGACGGCCCGGTCGCAGGCAAAGTGGGAATTGTCTCCGGCGGCGGGTCCGGACATTTGCCGGTTTTTACCGGGTACGTGGGCAAGGGCCTGCTGGACGCCTGCGCGATTGGCGACGTGTTCTCGTCCCCGGCAGTCGACCAGGTTGCGGAAGCCATCCGCGCTGCAAATGGGGGCGCGGGAGTGCTGCGGCTGTACGGAAACTACGGCGGCGACAATATGAATTTCGACATGGCCGGGGAAATGGTCGAAATGGAAGATATCCCCACCACGACCGTGCGCGTGGCGGACGATGTGGCCAGCGCCCCACTGGCGGAACGGTCGAAGCGGCGAGGCGTGGCCGGCTTGGTCTACACATACAAAATTGCAGGCGCCAAGGCTGACCAACGCGCGACGCTTGAAGAGGTAACAGCTACTGCCCAGAAAGCCGCGGACGCTTGCCGCTCCGTGGGCGTGGCCCTGACGCCCTGCACGGTGCCGGCGGTGGGCCGCCCAACATTTGAAATCAGCGAGACGGAAATGGAGATTGGCATGGGGATTCACGGTGAGCCGGGGGTGCGCCGCGGACCCATGCGCCCCGCCGACGCCATCGCGGAAGAAATGCTATCCCTTCTGCTGGCCGACATGGCCTTGCAGTCCGGCGACCGCGTTTCAATATTGGTGAACAGCCTGGGAGCAACGCCCCCGGAAGAACTTTACATCGTATACCGGTTTGTGGCCCGAAAACTCGCCGGCCTGGGCCTGGAAATCATCATGCCGCTGGTGGGGCGCTATGCGACCTCCATGGAAATGGCCGGCATGTCGCTGACGCTCTGCCAACTCGATGCGGAACTGGAAGCCCTGCTGAAGGCTCCCTGCGATTGCCCATTCTTGAAGGTCTGAGGCACTGCGAAAACCGTGGCTTGGATCGGTATGTCGGGAGTGCCAGACAATCCCTGGAACGTTGGCGGAATCCTGCCGCCAATGCGACAATGAACACGCCCTTATGGAATTGACGTTGTCCCGTCGACGACTTGCGATTTTGTTTCTACTGTTTGTGCTGGCCCAATTGCTTCTCGGGCAGTCTTCCCGCCCGATTCACCAGACACATCCGCCTGAGTATACGTTCAAAGTCGTTCAAGCCTTCCCACATGACACCACTGCTTTTACGCAAGGTCTCGCATTTCGTGACGGGTTTCTATATGAAAGCACCGGCCTCAAAGGTCGATCATCGCTGCGCAAGGTTCGTCTTGAAACTGGAGAAGTTGTTCAGCGAGTGGACTTGGCCCCAGATTTTTTTGGCGAAGGAATTACTCTCCTCAAAAACGAAGTCGTCCAGCTCACTTGGTTGTCACATAGAGGGTTTGTCTACAACGTGAGCGATTTCCGATTGCTGCGCCGC
Source organism: Terriglobia bacterium (assembly GCA_050010335.1). Lineage (GTDB taxonomy): Bacteria > Acidobacteriota > Terriglobia > UBA7540 > UBA7540 > Bog-366. The sequence goes on along the minus strand of JBEKLF010000020.1, from coordinate 16,148 downwards.
TTTTCGTACTCGGGGGAAGGATGGGGTCTCGCCACGAATGGTCGTGAGATCTTCATGAGTGACGGAACGCCCGCGATCCGCGTTCTGGACGCTGACACGCTTGAACAAAAGCGACGTTTTACAGTTCAGGATGGAGATACTCCCATCGATCAATTAAACGAACTCGAGTTCGTAGATGGAGAGATTTTTGCCAATGTGTGGAAGACCGATCGAATCGCTCGGATCTCGCCGCAAAGCGGTAGGGTAGTTGGCTGGATCGACCTCAAGGGCCTTCTGAGCCCGATCTATGACCTCGAATCTGGCGCCGTGCTGAACGGGATCGCCTACGATTCGAGTCGAAAGCGCCTGTTTGTTACTGGCAAATTGTGGCCGAGCATCTTCGAGATACGCCTCGTTCCGAAACGGTTCCAATAGAATCTCGATATAGCCGTCCCTGTCAAGATTTGTGCCCGACTTCGAAATCGGGACAAACTTTGCCACCTTCTGGGCAGCGCATTGCCAATGGGCCGGATAACTCCCCGGCGTGGAAATGTGGCATTTGGATTCGATGCAGCATACTCAGCCGTAAAACGCTCCTGTTGCTTTCCCAAAGGAAGCGTGGCATACTTCCTGTTGGAAACCCAATGGACCCTATGAAAGAAAAAACGGACGTTCGACAGGGCACGCTGGCGCTGATGGTGCTTAAGACTCTGGATGTGCTGGGACCTTTGCACGGCTACGGGATCGCGCGGCGCATCGAGCAGATCAGCGGAGACCTGCTCACCCTGAATCAAGGCACGCTGTATCCCGTCCTGCTGAAATTGGAGCAGGAGGGATCAATCGCTTCCGAGTGGGGCTCCTCGGAGAATAACCGCAGGGCACGCTTCTATCGGCTGACACGTGATGGGCGCAAACAGTTGCAGTCCGAGACGCGGGATTGGGAGCAGACGGCGGCCATCATCGGGCGATTCTTTGCCGTGAAAGCGGAGGATCTGAAATGAGAACCCTAAGGCGATTCCTCAAGCGGTTGGTCTCCTGGGCAAGAACGCAGCACCCTTATTAAGGGGCGCTCCATCTCCGAGCAGGATACGGCGACTTCGCGGCATGTGGCGGTCATCAATGAGGCGTTTGCCAAGAGATTTTTCAAACACGAGGACCCCATTGGGAAGCATTTCGGTCGGCCTGAAATCAGAGCTGCCCGCCAATACGAGATTGTCGGCGTCGCCAAGGACGCGCGCTATCTGACTTACAATCTCGACCAACCGATTGGCCCATTCTTCTTTTTGCCTTCACCGCAGCATGATGCCTTTTCCAAAGCGGAATTCACGAAGGGCGATTTGCGTACCCATTTCCTGAGCAATGTTGTGGTAAAGATGCAACCTGGGGCCACGCTGTCAGATTCCGAGGTGCGCCGGTCCATCGCCGACGTCGATCCGAATATGCCGGTAATCTTCATTCGCACCCTGCGGGACCAGGTGGACAACACGTTCAGCCAGCAGCGCCTGATTGCACGTCTCACCTCGTTCTTTGGAATTCTCTCGCTCGTCTTAGCTTCTATTGGGTTGTATGGAGTTGCCGCCCACAACGCCGGACGCCGCACCAATGAGATTGGCGTGCGTATGGCGCTCGGCGCCCATCGCGGCCAGGTTGTTGCCCTGGTTCTCCGGGGCGCATTCGGGTTGGTTGTCGTTGGTCTAGTGGTCGGGTTGCCGCTAGCTGTAGTAGCGGGGCGCTTCCTGGGCCACCAACTATACGGAATGAATCAATACAACCCCGTGGTGATTCTTGTAGCCGTCACGGCTCTAGGGCTGTCGGCGCTGGTCGCGTCTTTGATCCCAGCGATCCGAGCGAGCTTAACCTCCCCTTTAGAGGCGCTGCGCACCGAGTGAGGCCCATGGTCTTAGCGCAACGGGCCGGTGGAAAAACGCGCGGCGCGGCGCTCCCGAGCGTGCGGCAACAATATCCGGTAAGGCGTCGCCCGTGAAGTGACGCAGGCCCGCCGAAAGGCCACAATCACGCGACGAGGCAGCCATTCGCCAAGCAACACTGTTACCGCATTCGCGGGCTGGGGTGCGAAAGAATCTCGGGCAAACCGCCCATCATTTTTATCGGACATCATTACCCACTCAATACATAAACCTCTTGACACTAACAGTTGGCTCGCCCTACTCTATAATGGAGGCTATTTCACTTGTGCTGATCGGTGCGGCACGAGCCTATGCCTCCCCCCAGCAAACGCCCCATCTGCGCACGTTGGGAGGTTAAGTTGTCTCTCGGGAAAAAACGAACGCTGACCGTGAAGAGAATTGCCGCCAATCCGGCGAACGGGGAGCGCTTACGGGGCCCCGCCAATCCCGCGGGGCGGGAGCAGGGACGCACGGCCAATACACGCCTCGGATTATACTCGCGGGCGAAAGAGGGGGAGCCGCCTTCCTGCCTCACCTCGGCGGAGTGGGAGGCGCCCGAGTCGGTGCGCCCGCTAGATCCTCTCGCGGCAGTTAAGCGGAATCAAAACAAACTCTTCCGCGAACCCGTGAAGTTTATGAAAGTAAAGCAAGTTAGTGAAGTATTGAAGGGATCTCGATGGCCCGTATAAAGCATCAAGTTATTGAAAGAAAATCGGTTAATGAAACATGTCACAGGTTAGAAGAGAGGAAGAAAAGATGGTGCCAAAATGAAGGGATAACCCGTGATGTTGTTGAAAATAAGCAAGATAGAAAATCGATATCGGCGGATGCCGTGATGTTCGTGAAAATTAAGCAACCTACCATTTCGACCCCGTGATGTTATTGAAAGAAAAGGAGAAAGCAGCTTGAGGCGAGGACGCGAAAATCGATGGTCAACGCTCAGCGCTCGGCTCGTGGGCGGTCATGGTCAAGAGGGCCCTGGCATAAGGGGCGATGCGGGCCACACGGAACATGCCAGGCTGGAGCCCCGCCTTTCCTGGCCTGTGGTGAGAAGTTCGGGGTCGGTTGGTTCCCATTCCCCAGTGAAAACCCCTGATGTCCCGCCACTTGCGCTTTTTCACACCATGGTGGACATGATGACCGTCATTTTGCGCATTGATGCTTGGTCAAGTTCAAATCCCTTTCCTCGGGCTCGGATTGTCGGCACATCGCTAAGTGATTTGATTTCAATAAATACCCGTTTGGCGATGACAGCCTCGGCAATTAGGACTGTTTGGCACACCGGTTGCCTTAAGTACGGGTGCGAGGGACTTCGGGTCCTAGGAACCCGTCAGATGACGGGTTGGGGGTTGGGGATAACGGAAATCGGACGAACCGTGATCTCCAGCCCCCGTAATAATTACTGGCACAGTTTTCAGGCAAACCCTCAGCAGCCAATATAGATGGTTTAGAGGCAAGTGATGTTGGACATCACACAGCTCAACAGTTTTCTTTCGACGCAGGCGGCTGCCGGAATCAGCAAGCCCGGGCCTCAGGCGATTTCCCCTTCTGATTTTTTCCCCCGCCTCGCCGTAGCGGATCCCAAGCCCATCGTTACATGGCGAGTGTCCCGTTCCTGCAACCTGAATTGCTTGAACTGCCTCTACGACTCGCGACCCCGGGGCTATGGATCGGAGCTCACCACCCTCGAAGGCATGGCGTTGATCAGCGACCTCGAGGGGATGCAAGTTCCGCGGTTACTCTTCGCGGGCGGGGAGCCCCTGATGCGGGCGGATCTCCTGGAATTGGTGGCCTACACGCATGAGCGGGGAATCCAACCCTCGCTTTTTACCAACGGCACACTCCTTGGCCGGACTTTTGCGTCGGGGCTGAAGCGTGTCGGATTGCATTCCGTCAGTATTCTGCTGGAAGGGATCGGCCGCGAAGTGGATCGCCATCGGGGTGTGCCAGGCGCCTTCGACGCGGTGCTGGAAGGGTACGAAAACTGTGAAGCGGCCGGCCTTGCTGTGGAGGTCCGGATTCCGCTGAATCGTTGGAATTATCCCGAACTCGCCGACATCCTGGATTTTATCGAGCGCCGGCAAATCCAGCAGGCGGTTTTCGCGCACCTTGTTTACACGGGCCCGGGCAATCACGCAGAGGACGACCTGACCCACGACCAGAAGCGGCGTGCGCTCGACCTGATCCTCCATCGAGTGGAAGAGTTCCATCGCCGCGGAGTGGCCATCAGAATTGCGACCGACGAAAACCATGTGGACGGCATTTACCTTTTCCAACAATTAGCACGCAGGAATCCCCGGCGCGCCGCAGCCGCCTACCGGTGGTTGCAGGGATGCGGGGCGGACGTGCAAGGCGCGGGCGTGGGGCTGGCCGGGATTGATTCCGTCGGCGACGTCCACCCTGATCCCTACTGGGCCAACTGCACTCTCGGCAATGTGCGGGAGACCCCCTTCAGTGAAATCTGGGAAAGATCTTCGAACCCGCTGCTGCGAGGATTGCGCGACCGTCTTCCATTACTGAAGGGGCGATGCGCGAATTGTCGCTGGAAACAAGCTTGCGCGGGCAATCTCCGGGTTCGCGCCGATGAATTTTTTGGCGACCCTTGGCAGTCGGACCCCGCGTGCTATTTAACGAATAAAGAAATTAGCAAGGAAGTCACTGAGCAAGTTGAGACAATGGAAGACGACGTGCTCTTAACAGAGCAGGCTGCGTAAAACAGCCACTTTTAGTTTCTGAGTCGTGATTATTTGATGAAAACGTTGACACACAAACCGCGGCTCATTTTTTGGGAGGTGACAAAGGGTTGCAACCTGCGTTGCATTCATTGTCGCGCCACCGCTACGGAACTCTCATCAATCAATGACCTACCTACGACCAAAGCCCTGAACATAATAAAGCAAGTCTCTCAGTTATCCCTACCTATCCTAGTTCTAAGCGGTGGCGAACCTCTTTTTCGTGCAGACATTTTTGAGTTGGCCAGCTACGCGCGCGATTGCGGATTGCGCGTAGCCTTGGCGACTAACGGAACGTTGGTTACCGAAGAAGTTGCTCACAAGATCGTGGATGCCGGCGTGCGCCGCGTCTCCATCAGTTTAGACGGAGCGGACGCCGCTACCCACGATGCCTTTCGAGGCATCCCGGGAGCATTTGATCAGGCCCTGCGCGGCTTGCGAAATTTGAAAGACCTCGGCATGTCTGTGCAAATCAACATGACGATCGCGCGCCACAACGCCCATCAACTTCCCGCCGTGCTGGAAATGGCGCGCCAGCTCGGAGCAGACGCCCTCCACACTTTCCTGCTGGTTCCGGTGGGTTGCGGCGTGGGCATTGCCGAAGAGCAGATGGTTCCTGCCGAGGAATACGAAGAAATCTTGAATTGGTTTTACGACCGTGCGCAGGAAGGCGGCATCGAGTTAAAAGCCACTTGCGCGCCTCACTACTTCCGCGTCGTACGACAACGCCGCGCGGCAGAGCGCCGCGCCGCCTCGCTGGCACAGCCCTCTTACGTGAGCAATGGGCAAGAAATCGGGCCCACGGACATGACTATGCCGGGCTCGACGGGCATCGGTCTTCATCCGCACGCGCGGCTCGCTGGGGCGGGCCACCCAAATAGCATGCAGGCCATGACCAAAGGCTGCTTGGCCGGCACAGGCGTGGCTTTCATTTCCTATCAGGGTGAAGTTTATCCTTGCGGCTACTTGCCGGCTCTGGCGGGCAATCTCCATCAACAGAGTCTGGCGGAGATCTGGGAGAGCGCCCCGGTGTTTCAGCAACTCCGTGACATGGACAACTTGAAAGGCAAATGCGGTTACTGCGAATTCCGCAATGTTTGCATGGGTTGCCGCGCACGTGCCTTCGCCGCTACGGGAGACTACCTGGACGAGGAGCCTTTCTGCGTTTATCAACCCCGTATCGCGGGAGCGGCCGAAAGCAAGGTTGTAGTACCGAGCGGCGTTCGGCCTTCCGGCAAACCCGGTTCGCCCCCGCAGTTGGAGCGGGCGGGTGAGGAGGAAAGCCATGCTTCAATTCACTGACCTGGTGCGCGGCGGAGAAGCGGTGCGCGACATCAAACAGAAATTCCCCGAAACCGCGCCGGTCTTTGACCAGTTCGGGCTGCGGCCTTCCTGTGACGACTGCTCCATTGAAATGGCAGCTCGCAAAGTCGGCGCTTCCTTCGAGGACCTGCTCGTTGAAGTGAACAAATCCATCTACAAAAGCCGGGGAGTGACTGCCCGGGCGTCATGAGGTTCCGCTGACATGCCCAGCACGCCTCCCATCTTTTCCTTGCTGACTCGCTCGCGAGGGCGCTCGTTCATCTTGCCGCGTGAGCACGGAGCCTGGGGAATGCTCTTGGTTCCGCTGGTTACCGGCGCCGCTGCCGGCAGTCCTCGGGGTGAGCGGATCATCTGGATTTTGTTATTCGCCGCGGTCGCGCTAGGGCTCTTCTGTTTGCGGACCCCTGTGGAAGCTGGGTTGCAAATCTCACCGGTGCGTCCGCAAAACGATGCGGAGCGGAAGCTCATTCATAATTCCATTTATATTTATGCTTCCGTTGTCGGGTCAGCCCTAGCAGTCCTCATATTTTGGGCGCACGCTTATGGACTCCTGCTGTTAGGCGCGGTCGCGGCGATAGTTTTTGTTCTTCAGGCCGTTTTGAAGCAACTTGGCCGGGAAACCCGCATGAACGCGCAATTGACGGGTACCATTGCGCTGAGCTCCACTGCGATGGGAGCTTATTACCTGGCCACGGGGCATTTCGGCTCGACGGCCGCAATGATCTGGTTGGCCAATTGGCTTTTCGCCGCCAACCAAATCCATTTTGTTCAACTTCGAATTCATTCCGCGCGAGCCATCACGCCCCAGGAAAGATTCCGCCAGGGAAGAGGCTTTCTGCTACATCAAGCCTTTTGCCTGCTGCTGCTGGGGTTGATTTGGCGAGCCGGATGGCTTCCCGGTCTCATCCTGTTGGCGTTCGGGCCTCTATTCGTCCGAGGGTTCGCGTGGTTTCTGGACTCACCGCGGCCACTCCAGGTTCATCGGCTGGGGGTCAGCGAGTTGCTTTATGCCATCGTCTTCGGGATGTTTTTCATCGTCGGGTTTCACCACCCGATTGGGTAGCGATATCTCATCTATGCGCGAAAATGCCAGTGCGGACAACCTCCGTGCTCACAAAAAGGGCCAGTTGGACGTGGGGCCATTGTTTCCCCTTTTCAGTGAGCAGGATATCGCCGACGATTGCTTGGGACGCGTCATTGACGTGGCCCGCTTGGCGCCCTCGGAATGGAACTTGCAAACCTGGCGCTGGATCGTGGTGCGTGGCGATGCCGCCAAGAAATACCTCGAGGCCGCCGCTTACATCAAAGTTCCCCTCAGTTCCGCGCCCGTTATTCTGATCTGCCTGGCGGACACCCTGGGCTGGAAGTCTGCGCCACAGTATTTGGAAGAGATGATTGCCAGCCGGAAGATCACGGAGGAAGAAGGCCGCGAGGCCTTGCGCCGCCTGCGCGAATACTATTCCGCCTCCCCCGACATTGCCAAACGCACCGCCCTGGCCAACGCCTTTGTGGCCGTGCACCAAATCCTCCTGGGCGCGGCGGAGTGCAGTCTGTCGGCTTATTGGGTGACCGAATTCGACGAAACCAAGATCAAGACACACTTTCATATTCCTGACCACTTCTTGGTGGCCGCATTGCTTCCCATCGGGTACCGCGAGGAGACTCAGCCCCTGGCGGTCTCCAAACTCCCCTTGCGCACTTGTATCTACAAAGAGAAATTTGGCGAAACCCTCGGCCCTACCCCCTAGCGGAAATCCCTACTAAGTTGCTTGTATCTCATCTACTTCAAGGCGGGCTAGACCAAATTCTTCGTGGTACACTGCTCCCAGCCGGCCAGGGAAACGTACCACAAAGGTTCGGGGATGAGATGGAAGCAGATCTCGGTTCTTACGTTCTTGGCGGCGGTGGTGTGCCTTGTTTGGTTGGCTTTCCAGAATGCCGGATTGGGCTCGCGGCCGGCGACGATCGCGATTCAGATGCGGCCAGCCTGCTGATGGGTTGGCGCGCCTGACCTTCGGCCGATCAGGGACTCGGATGGAAACGCGCCGGCACCCTTGCCGCTCCCAAACCGTTGCCAAAGGGCGACAACGTTTGATCTTCCTTGGAGAAATCTGCCCTTCGAAAATCACAATTCCCCAATCACCGATCACGCGATGACCTGATCGTCGGCCTTCCGTTGCGTCGGAAGGCCAGTTTCACCTATAATGCTGTTGGACCCCGAATAAACAGGATTTGCACAATGCCCTCGCCGATCATCCAAAAGCTTCAGGAAGAGATTCAAGCGCTGGAGCGCGAACTAAACTCCGAGCTGCCCAAGGAGCTGAAACGCGCGCGGGCACTGGGAGACCTGAGCGAAAACGCCGAATACCATATGGCAAAGCAGCGCCAGGATTTTGTCAGCGCGCGCTTGATGCAACTCAAGAATAGGCTGGCAGACCTTTCGCTGATCAACATGAACAACATCCCGAGGGATCGCATTGCCTTCGGCTCGAAAGTGAGCCTTTATGACGTCGACCGTGATGTGGAAATTGAGTACCGGTTGGTGACCAGCGAAGAAGCCGACGTTACCAAGGGGCTAATCTCCACGACCTCCCCCATTGGCCGTGGCTTGATGGGCAAGAAACCGGGTGACACGATCAAAGTGACCACCCCCAACGGCTCCCGCGAGTTCGAAATCCGCGCCGTCCTGACCTTATACGATCAGGCCTAAGGATCTTCAGCAGGCTTGCTCCCGCCCGGAGCGCAGAGACCTACCATGGTAACGCGAAAAATTGGCGACACCCTTCAGCACGTCCTGGACGCCATTGTGCGGGGCTTTGCCGCGAGCGGCATCAACCCCAACTTTCTCACCTTCATCGGATTTGCCATCAATTGCCTAGCGGCATATCTGTTCGCCTACGGGTATTTTCGCTGGGCCGGCGCCACCATCATCCTGGCCGGCATTTTTGACATGACCGACGGCCGCGTCGCGCGTCTCTCCAAGCGCGTAACTGCCTTTGGCGGTTTTTACGATTCGGTCATGGACCGCTACTCGGACCTTTGCTTGCTGATTGGACTGCTGATTTACTACGGGCGCATCAGCCGCTATTCTTACGTCTGTCTAGTGGCCGTCGCGATGATTGGCTCCGTGATGATCAGTTACACTCGTGCCCGCGCCGAAAACCTGATTCCCACCTGCAAGGTGGGATTTATGGAACGGCCGGAACGCGTGGTGCTGATCATCATTGGGGCGCTGTTTGACCGCATGGCGCCGGTGCTATGGCTGATTGCCGTGCTGTCCAACGTCACCGTGATTCATCGCATTCTCTACACACGCCAAGAGGCTCGTAAGCTGGCTTCTCAACCAGCCGTATCCTCATGACCGCCGCCCTCCTGCCCCGGCCTGAGCCGGCGGATGGTTTCCGGGAGATCACATGACAAGCACAGGCAGGGTTTCCTGGTTTTGCCTTTGCCTTCTAGTGGGGCCGGCCGCCCTGGCCAGTGGACTCACACGCGCTCCGGTTGAGATCGTCAGTCCCGTCACTGACCCGCAAGGCCACATCGCGGAGGTTACGGCTCCTGACGGAAAGACGTACCCTGTCTTTCGCGAGCCTCCCGAATCTCCCCTTGTCAGCCACATCCGCGAAGTTCTCAATTCCGGCCCGGCCCAACAAGAGTTGGTGCTCGAACGCTTTGCACGGACACTTCGCTCCCAAGAAGGGACCGCAGCCACCGGCGAGATGCGCCCGGCTTCTTTTGCGCCCCTGTACTTGCTGTTGTCCAACGAGGAGGGCGGATTTGCGCGTTACGGTTTCTGGTTGGAGCAACCGAATGGCACAAGAGGACTGGTCATGGCTGGGTATGTGGACTTGGTCGTACGCCAGCAGAGCGTTGATAGCGGAGACTTCGAGGAAATCTTCTGTCATGAGCTCGGGCACCTCATCTTGCGGTCGCTCCTTGGCGATTTGAGCCACGGACCGTCACGGAAAATGCACCAGAGCATGACCGTGACGGACTACCCGACCGCTTTCGACGAGGGCTACGCTGAGCACTTTCAACCTCTGGCACGGGACGGGACGAAGAACCCCACACTACGGAAAATCCAATCCGGGACGGGCACGATGGATCTCGACTTACTTTGGTTGAGCAGTCTGGACACGCAACTGCGAAGCGATGGGGTGAAGCGGAATCTCTTCGTGCATCGCAAAGGGCTGCCACAAGTGAATGGGGGACAGGACACAGACCTTTATCATGTGTTCTTGAATGAAGAGACCTCGACCCAGTTTCTTCCCGGCGCCTTTAAGAACGCACAGGAAATGATGGCGAGCGAGGGGGTAATCGCCACCCTGTTTTATCGTCTCGTGAACCGCGAAAGCTTACGCAACAGATACCGCGAACCCGCATTCTACAGCCAGTTTCTGGGCGCAGATGCTGGGAAGGGCGCGGACCCGCAGAAGAATATCTCTGCTTACGAAAATGTAAATCTGAAAATCTTTGCCGCTATGCGGCAGATTGCTCCCCAGGCCGGCGATTTCGGCCGTCCGTTGGCGATCGTGCTTATGGATGCTTACGCCAAGCTTTTCCCGGAAGAAGCCAAGACGGCGTATGACCTCTTCCTGGCCACGACGTACGGCGTCACCGCATCGCAGGAAACCGCAGCCGCATTCGAACGCGCCGCAGTGGCGGGTCAGGTTGGTGACATCGACTCCTTCCGCCAGGACTCCCGTGCGGCGTTCTCGCTCCTCGACCAGCTCACGAGCCGCGTGGCCAAAGGGGACCTGCCCCTGGACGCCAATCTCGGGCCTGAACTCTGGTTGCTCAACGAGGATTTCAAGATTGCCCCCGCAGTTTGGGAGCACGAGCGCACCCTGCCACTCTCCATCAATCTCAACACGGCGTCGGAGGCCGAGCTAATGACCCTACCCGACGTCGACCGGGCGCTTGCGGCTCGCATGGTTGCCAGCCGGCACTCTCGCGGCTACTTTCACAGTTTGGACGAAGTGGGATTGATAGAAGGTGTTTCACCGGCTCTCCTTCAGAGCATGAATGAGATGGCCGATAAGATGGGGAAGGCAGGGGCGTATAATAGACAGTAGCGGGGGTTCTCCGCAGTTACGAGCATGGTGACCGCCCATCAATTCGAAGTCCAAGCCAGCAACATGGTGGAAACCCAGCTTCGCCCGCGAGGCATCCGGGACGAGCGGGTGCTCGAGGCCATGCGGCTGGTTCCCCGCCATGAATTTGTTCCGGCGGAGTCGGTGGGCGCGGCTTACGACGACCGCCCTTTGCCCATCGGTGAGCGCGAGACGATTTCCCAGCCTTACATCGTGGCGGCCATGACGGAGGCAGCGCGCGTGGCTCCTGGCGATAAAGCTCTCGAAATCGGCGGGGGCAGCGGCTACCAGGCGGCAATTCTTGCTCACCTGGGCGCCTCGGTTTCGACCATCGAAATCAATCCCCGGCTCGCGGAAGAAGCGCGTAAGCGACTGGCGCGACTGGGGTACAGGAATGTTGAGGTGTTCGCCGGCGACGGGAGTGAAGGCCTCGCCGTCCACGCGCCCTACGATGTGGTCATCGTCAGTGCCGGCACGCCCCACGTATCTCCCGTCCTGCTCGGCCAACTGGCGGAGGGCGCCCGCCTGGTGGCTCCGGTAGGAAATCTGCGCTGTCAAGAGCTCCTGTTGCTTTGCCAGCACGGCGGCCAGATCACCACCCGCCGCCTCGACCCGTGCCAGTTTGTGCCGCTCGTCGGAAAAGGTGGCTGGCCGGAGTTGCGGAATACGGTAGACAGCAGACGGTAGACGGGCCGCATGCCGTATACTGTCTACTGTCTCCCGACTTCTGATATAGTCTCGCCCCATGCCCGAGCCGCTGCTCAGCATCGTGATTCCCGCTTACAATGAGGCCGGCCGCATCGCCAACTCACTTGAGGCGATCAAGAATTATGTGCGGGGGAAAGACTTTGCCGTTGAGACGATCGTGGTGGACGACGGCTCGACGGACAACACCGTGGAACTTGCCTCCGCCCATGCGGGGATTCGCGTGCTGCGCAACGGCGGCAATCGCGGCAAGGGATTTTCGGTCCGGCACGGAGTGCTGGAGGCGCGCGGAGAGCTAATCTTATTTACCGATGCCGACCTTTCCGCTCCCATCGAGGAAGCGGACAAACTGCTGGCGGCCATGGAGTCTTCCCAAGCCGACGCCGTTGTGGGTTCACGAGCGCTCGAACGCGAATTGATCGGCACTCACCAATCACCACTTCGCGAATGGGGAGGCCGATTCTTCAACCTGCTCGTCCGGATTTCGACCGGCCTCAAAATCCACGACACCCAGTGCGGCTTTAAAATCTTCCGGCGCGCAACCACCCGCCGCGCCTTCGAGCTCCAGCGGGTGGAACGATTTGGATTCGACCCGGAAATACTCTTCCTGATCGGGCGCCTGGGGGGCAAGGTAGTGGAGGTTCCGGTCCGCTGGAATCACAACCCTGCCACGAAGGTGCATTACCTGCGGGATTCCGTACACATGACCCTGGACTTGGTGGTTCTCCGCTGGCGGGCCTTGACGGGCCAATACCGTGCCTAATCGTACATTTCCATTTTGAACTTGATCTCTGAATCTTCTGATCGCCGTAATCGTCAGTTTTCATGCGGATGTGAAAGCAATGAAGGAGCTGCGGCGGGATGGGTATACAATCAGTCCGGTTTTTGATCCAAAAAGGAGGTTCCAGCTAATGTCGATGTCATCAGCTGAGAAGATCACGAGGCGGCAGGCCGTCCAGGCGACAGGCAAGGCTCTCGCCGGCGTGGCCAGCATCAATGCGTGGCCGTCTCTCGCCAGCGCTTCGGGATTGCCGAACGTCGCCGAAACGCCGGCGTCGCAGACCACCCCGGCGGATACGAACTCCATCAAGAAACTCAGGATCGCCACATGCCAGTTTCCCGTGAGTGCGAGTCCGGCAGAGAATGCGAAGTATATTCGGGACTTCATCCACGAGGCGGCTGGAGAGGGGGCTCATCTGCTGCATACGTCGGAATGTAGCCTGTCGGGATATGCCGGGTGCGAATTCCCGACATTCGAGAAATATAACTGGGACGGGCTGCGCAAGGAGACCGGCGATCTGCGAGCGTTGGCCAAGGATCTGAAGATGTGGCTGGTTCTCGGTTCATCCCATTTCCTGGACGAGAACACGAAGCCCACCGATTGCCTGTATCTCATCGACCCGGAAGGCAAGATCGTGGACCGCTACGACAAGTGCTTTTGCACCGAAGGCGACCAGAAACACTACTCGGCCGGCAACCGCTTGGTGGCGCACGACATTCAGGGAGTGAAGGTCGGCTTGGCCATCTGCTACGACATCTGCTGGCCGCAGCTCTACATCGCATGCCGGAAAATGGGCGTTACGGTGATGATCCATTCCTTTAGTAACGCGAGAGACAAAGGCGAGAACTGCCTGGATACGCTTAACGTTCGCGAAGTGCCGACCCGCTGCGCCGACAATCGCCTGTGGGCCGTAGCCAACAATTCATCGACGCCCTATTCCCATTGGGGATCGTTTGTCGCCCGGCCGGATGCCACGATCGCGAAGCAGTTGGAGATCAATCAGCCTGGTATGTTGGTTCACGACTTCCCGGACACCCTATCCCCGACCGGGTGGTATCACAATTTCAAGCCGATGAATATGGCAGACGATGAGATCATGACTTGGGGGACGCCCAGCAATCATCCGCGCCAACGCGACGGCCAAAGCGAGCCGTAGGGGAAGGGAAAAGAACTGCATCCCGCGCGTGAAGGCATTTGGATTTTAGAGCGTCCGGCACCTTGCCCGGATGCTGATCTTCACCCCAAACCAGTAACGGTCCCGCATTATACCCAAGACCAATCGTCGTGAATTCCTATTCAAATGATGTGCGGTAAGAAAAGACGCGGGAGGTCGGCATAGTGGGCAATCTGGCTTGCTTGCCAATTTCTTTGTCTTTTGCGCCTCATTTTTGCCACTTTTTTCTTGACAGGCGTTAATGAGGGACATAATATCGCCCCATCGCTAGAAAGGAGGTGATCCATGTCGATTGAAAGTGATAGTAACCTTAGCGAGGGTGCTGAGGCTTAGGCGCAAAGCACGCGCTGGTTCGTGGGTCCCTCTCTCTAGCTCAGAGAGGGTGTTGTGGCAAGGCGCTGCTGGGCGCCGTTCCTGTGAAAGATCGCATTAGGAAAAAGCCAAACCCATCAGTATCCCGGGCCCCTGGTTGTGCGGTCAGCATACAACCAGGGGCTTTTGATTTTTGGGGGAAAAGTTGGCGACGCCGTGAATTACGACACGGCAAAGCTGCGATTATCGGCGCTCCAGCGCGGAGCGATTTTGATGGCTTCGAGAACTTCCTCCGGCTCTTTCACGACGGTCCACATATCCCGGTGCCGTGTGTCCATGAATCGTTCATCAATGCAGTGGTCGAGCGCGGCCACAATCCGGTCGAAAAAACCGCGCGTGTTTACCAGGATGATAGGCCCGAGATACTGCCCCAGACGCTTGAGGGTCATGGTTTCGAATAGTTCTTCCAGCGTGCCGCAGCCACCCGCGAGAGCCACGACGGCGTCGGCGCCCGAGAGCATCAGGTGCTTGCGTTCGCGCATATCCTCGACAATGCGCATATCGGTCAACTGCTTGTGTCCCCACTCGAGGTCCACCATGAAGCGCGGTATGATGCCGATGGCCGTGCCGCCTGCGCCCAGCGCCCCTTCCGCAAGCCTCGCCATGGCGCCCGCTCCGCCTCCCCCGTAAACCAGCGTCGCCTGATGGCGCGCCAGGTGGCGGCCCAGCCGCTCGGCGGCATCAAGATAAGCCGGGTCGCACTGCTTGCTCGATGCGCAATAGACGCACACTTTCAGGTTAGCCATTTCGAAGATCACCTCCGCCACGATCCACCGCTACCCGGCGAGGGACGAATCGTCACATCTCGTCGCTCTCCGGGTGCCATAGGTGCGTCCTAGGGATAGCAAGTGATGTTGTGCCCACTTCGTCCCTGCTTACCCGTCAACTCAAATGCGCGTCGGATTAACGCCATGGCCATGTCTGTCAAATGGTATTGCGGCAGGTCTTCGCGCCGCACCCAGCGCGCGTCAATCACGTCGGAAGCGGGGCGCAGCCGTCCCCGCTTGCGGCGGCAAAGGTAATCGACAATGACGTAATGGTATTTTACTCGCTCGCCTTCGCGCATGATCCGGTCAAACACCAGGATGCACTCCCGGGGCTCGACGTCCAGGCCGGTCTCTTCCTTCAACTCGCGTTGCACGCCGGCTGCGAGCTCCTCACCCAGTTCCAGCATACCGCCGGGAATCGACCACTCGCCTTTCAGCGGCTCACTGCCCCGGCGAATCAGCAGGGCGCGGCCGCGATGGATTACCACGCCGCCGACGCCCACTAGGGGGTGATTTGGATACTCACGTGACATGGATTGTCCCACTCCTTGATCACATCAACGGCTTTGCACAAGCACGTCTCGCCGGCGCCATTGCCTTACCAAAAGTGACTACACCTATTGCCATTCAGTTGAAATCTGCGTCAGTAATTACGTCCGGCGCGGGTTGCTTTCAACTTTCTGCAACATCGGATTTTGACGTGCATTTCTTACGGTACCAGACAATCAGGGTATCAAGGGATAACTTTCCGGGCCCGAAGAACAGAATGAGGAGCGAAGCAAATAGGAAGGTATAGGGAGCGGCGGCGTAAAATTTATCGGGATCAGCGAGGAAAGCTCCGAGGGCCTCCCGGTCCCCGATGACGAATGCCACGACCATATCAATTACCAAGGGGAAAGCAATGAGACGGGAAAACAGCCCCAGCGCCAGAAGAATGCCTCCAACGGCCTCGAGCCAAGCAATGAAGTGCGCGTTCATGGCAGGAGCGGGAACCCCCAGGCTCGTGAAGTATTCCGTGACGTGGGGAATGTTCATGAGCTTTCCCCACCCCGACTGCCAAAATTGCCAACCCCAATAAAGCCGGACGGCAAGCAGCAGGGGCGATTGGCAGACGTTCGCGCCGCGCAGAAACCACCCGTAAATCTGATCGATAAGTTTCATTGCGGTAGACCTGGTTTGAAGGGCTTCAGGCCTGCTAGGAGCCCGTCGGAGATAAGGTTTCCAAGTCTTTACCCTTTGCCGGCCTTGGTCTCATTGAGTCGGATGTTGGGCCTTTGACCCCGGCCAAGCCGACTGGAAGAGGACCTCGCCAAGT
>JBEKLF010000019.1:0-56018 GCA_050010335.1 Terriglobia bacterium | reverse complement strand
GGACCCCTGAATCTTGACCGCAATGGAGTCGCGACCTCACCCGGATTAACCACGGCTCGCGGCAAACGATCTTTCCACCATCTCAGGAACACCCTACCATCGCTCAATCGCGATTCTTGGGCCGGGGACCAGGTCCGGCCGCTGAGACTTTTTGTTCCCATCGGGCAGGGCAGACGCTTTCCGGTCTATCTCGATGTCAATCGGGCGGCCGCTCGAGGCCGACGCAATCCCACTCAGTTGCCAGCCGCCCAGGATCTTTCCGGCGGCACTGGCATTGTTTAAGAAACGCTTGCCGCGTCCAAACGGCAGCTCATAGACCGAGTTGACGGAGAGGGATTGGCGAATGTCAATGTCCGAGCTGCTATAGTCGCATTTGATGCACGACACGTTCTCAATGTTCGTGGTGTCACCCGCTCCGAATCCCTCGTCAGCCATACCGTGCGACCACATGTACTGTGTCCCCCACAGCCATCCACTGGTGAGATGACGCTGCAAAGATACCTGAAGCGAGTGGAAGTTGCTGTTGCCGAGGTTATTTTTATAGCCGTACTGGCCAAAATCGGGCAAGGGGCGCTCGCCCGTTAAGGGATCGATGACATTGGCCTGTAATTTGCCGAACAGCCTATGCCCCGCGCTGCCGTCGTAAGCAATCTAGCCCACGAAGCTACCAGGGAGCATCCTCTCGACCGTGAAATCCCAGTTTTCGAAGTATCCGTCCTTGCGGTTCGGATCCCACGCTTTGGGCGAGTATAATGGGGCGGGCAGCAGGGCCGGAAGAACCGGCCACGCGAGAGTTGGCACATCCGCTGACGAAACAGCAAACCGTTGGTCCGTACTCTCGTGCCCGTCGGTGAAGTCGTCCATCTGGTTCGGCGAAAAGTACATCCCGAACCCGGCGCGGATGACCGTCTTCCCTGCATTTCCCCCGGGCGCCCACGCCAAGCCCACCCGCGGCCCGAAGTCCAAATAGTACGGCGAGTACAGCGGCGTGCCCTGCGGACAAAAGCCTCCGCACGAAACCTTCACCACGGCCTGGCGGCCAAACGCCTCCTTCAAGACCGAGTAATGCTCGTAGCGCAATCCGTAATTGAGGGTGAGATTGGGCCGCACTTTGAACGTATCCTGCACGTAGGGCATGATGTAAGTGCGCCGCTCGCCGCCGAGGGTTAGCGGCCCGACGTAGGAATAGCTGTCAACAACGTTGTTAAGGAAATCGTCCGTGCTGTCGTAGGAAAGGTCCCCGTTGGCGATACTCTCGTCCGAATTGTTCAGCCGGTGGCGCTCCACACCGATTCCCATCTTAATGGTGTGCCGGCCTCTAACGATGGTCAGATCGTCGTAACCATCAATCGTCGTGCCGACTTCCTCATCGAGTTGGCTATCACTAGGAGTATCGAAGGGGCCGCTCACGTCCGCGCAGATGGTGCCGGGCAGACCGTTGGCGGCCATCGAGAGAGGACACGTACCATTCTGGTAGTGGTGCAAGGCGGAACGGTTGATTCCCCCGCGGAGCTCGTTGATGATGGTCGGCGAGAAGGTGTGGGTTAACTGGACAACATAATTGGAGGGGCGGATGAGAGGGTTATCGTGGCCGCCCACGGTGTCGAGCGGTGAGATCGTGTTGGCATCGTCGATGTTCAGCCGGGCGAAGATGGAGGTTCGATCGGTGAAGGTGTGATCCAAACGGAACATCCCGCTATCTTCGCGGTTGTTGTCACTTTGCGGCGTAATCCATTCGTCGGTCATGGAATCGACGGCGACTTGCCCCATGGGCCACTGAGCGAGGAAGGGGGTGAGAACGGGATTGCTCACGCTTTCCCGAAACGCAGCGTTCGGTACAAACCCGATCACGGTGGTGTCCAGGCGCTGCCGTAGCCCTTCGTAATCGGCGTAGAAGAAAGTGCGGTCCTTCTTGATGGGCCCGCCCACGCTGCCGCCGAACTGGTTCAAGCGGAAGGGGGGGATGTTCGTATCGAAGGGCGAGCGTGCGTCGAAGACGTTGTTACGCAGAAAATCGAAAGCCGAACCGTGTATCGTGTTCGTCCCCGTCTTCGATACAATGCTGACAATGGCCCCGGCCGCCCCGCCCTGATCCGCGGTATAAACCGAGGAACTGACGCGGAACTCCGCGATCGATTCCAGTGAAATGGCCAGGCGCACGCCAACCTTCTGGCTTTGCTCCTGGACGCCGGTGGCATCGAGTCCGTCGTAGGTGTAGTTGCTGTCATCGATGCCTCGGCCGACGAATCGCAGGTCCCTCTGGCCGCCGGCGCCGAGGTTGACCGCGCCCGGGGCGAGCGTCATCAGGAGGGACCAGTCGCGCCCGTTAAGGGGGATGTTCTCCACTTGTCCGGTGCGAATGACGGTCGAGATCTCGGCGTTGTTCGAATCGAGCGCCCGAGCTGAAGCCCGCACCTCGACCATCGTCGTGGGCGAGCCCACCACGAGTTGCACGTTGACAGTGCGGGTCTGGCCAACGGAAAGCTGGATCCCTCTCTCCTCGAAGGTCTTGAATCCATTCCCCGTGACCGTAAGATCGTACGTTCCCGTTGGCAGGCTGCTGAGGCTGTAAACACCACTGCTCCCGGTGGTTGTCTGCCTTTTGAAACCCGTGTCGGGCGCCACGACCTCGACTTGCGCGTTGGGGATGATAGCTCCACTCGGGTCCGTCACGGTTCCGTTAAGGTTGGCCCGGTTGATTTGGCCAAAAGCGACACCAACAAACAAAGTGGCGCCAAATAAAGCGAAAAGAATAACCCCTATCATGCGAACAAACTGCTGACGCATTGAACTTCCCTCCTTTTGCAGCGTTGTATTCGGACTCTGGACCCGATTACTTGATGGGGGAGAGATTGCAGTCCAGCCCCGCGCGGCAGGCTAACTTACTCAAGAGTCTGACCTGTCCCTCGAGAACCGCCCTTGCCGTCATACGCTCAATTAATTGCGGTCCGTCTCTCCCAAGACCATTTAGCGCTAAGAGCATGAACGCGGCATGACGATTGTGTTGCAGGCTTAATAATTGTCGGAGCACGGTTGGTTGCTGAGCCCGAGGCTCGAATGGAAGGAAGTGCAGATTTGAATCTCGTCGCACACTCCTTTTAAATCATAAGGTTACTCTCCTTTCAGATTAACAATCGCTCGCCCCTCCGAAGCCCAACTTTGCCGTCGGCGTGGGCAAAACCACAACTTCTCTTCTTTCACTTGTAACAGACTTGTAATATATTCGTAATGTTGCTGTAACCGGAAGTTCGCCACATGCGGCCTCAAACGGTAGCTTCACTTCTCGCGATCGGTTTGGCGCTTACGTGCGTCCGGGTGACTGCGGCCAGTTCGACCTCTCCCCAGCATGTCCATCCCGACCTTGTCAGCCCCTACCAGGAATACGAATTGGAGTTAAGTTCGTTCTGTCCGGCCCCCAACAGGCCCGCTGGCGTTCTTCTGCACGTACGGATTAACGGCGGCCACCCGCTGCGTTTAGTCCTCGATAGTGGCGCCGAGTCCATGGTGATTGGCGCTAAAGCGGCGCATGCACTCGGCATTTCCGGCGGGTCAGAAATGGAGTTGGTAGGCTTGGGAATGAGGCCGGCAAAGGTGGGCATGGCAGCGAGCGTTGATGTCGGTCCTGTTTCCTTCCAGAATTGCCCCGTAGCTCTTGTGGATGGCAAAGTGATAGAGGGAGCCGACGGCGTGATTCCATTGGCCATGTTCTCCGACTTCCGTATGAGACTCGATCTACCCGCAAAAACCCTCGGACTCGCCCCCTACCCGGATGAACAAGGCCCGAAACTCTCTTCCACCCGCGCGGGTGCCGAAACCGGCTTTCTGGTTGTCGGAACATTATTGAACCGAAAGTATAGTGGGTACGTGGTCCTGGATACAGGGGCTTACTGCAACGTGGTCTCCCGTGAAGTGGCAGGCGGTCTGAGCAGTTCCCTCATGCTTCGCGATTTGCCCATTGGTGGGGGGACCGGCGCTGCCACTGGCAAGCTTGTCTCGGGCGCCGCGCATTTCGAGATTGCAGGGCAGGATTTGGTTGCCAACGACATCGTTGCCTTGGACCTGCTAAATTTGAGCCGCCACTGTGGCGTGGAAGTAGTCGGAGTCCTGGGGTTCCCGGCATTGCGCCCGTATATTCTCACCATTGACTATCGTAACCGGGTGGTCAAGATCGACCCGAAGCTGACCAGCTCTCCCCGAGAGCGGTATCGACCTAATCATGAGAGCTCTCGTGATGAACTTGGGCTCCGCTAGCCAAGTTTCTCATGGAGCCCGGCAATCCTCGGATAAACCCTTCAGAATCAATCAGCTTGTAGCCGAAGCGGAAAACAACCTCGCTAAGTCAATGAGATGCTCGGTAGAAAATGGACCGGATTGGGCCTGCACGCGGGCGCGCACAGACGGTAGGTTTAACCGCGCCGCGCGGACCTGAACCTCAGATCCGCGCGCCGCTTGCTGCCACCCCGGGCAACGTTGTTTGGGGGTGGCCAGGCCTCCGGAATTACTTCAGTGAATCCGTCCGGGCGGGGTCATGATCCGTCAAGTAACAACCGTTAAATTCTCTGGTGATGTAAGTATCATCCGAAAACTTGAGAGTGATTTTGTAGTTGAACGACCACTTGTTCCTTCTTTGTGGGTGGAGAGTTAGGGTAACAGTGCCGTTCTCGACTTGTCCTCTGGTTGGAGTGCCCTCGATCTGCAACGCGACGGTGTGGGTGGAATTCTTGTTCCAACGGCCTTCATTGCCTTCGGACTTGGCGACTTCCTGCCCGTCACTGGTCTTGACATAAACGTCCAGTTTGGTTTGTTGATCCTTATTATCGGTGGTCGTGTCAAGCTTCACTTCCGCGGAAGTGAGGGTTGGCTCCTGAGCGGGTGCTGGCTCCGGTGCTACCGCTGGCTGCTGGGCGGGCGCTGGCGCCGGGGCGGGCGCGGGGTCCTGGGCGAACGCGCCTGACGTGAAAACTGCCAAAGCGACAAGCGCCAGGCAGGACATGATTTTTTTCATCTGAAATCTCCTTTTTCGGGTTCCGAGCTAGCGAACCTGCTAATGAACCGTCTTTGTTATACGGTCAATCCAGTGCGTTGTCTGTCTCTTCGGGACCACCTTTATGGTCAATAGTGCTCACCTCGGGAAAACCGCAGCTTCGCGACTTCTGCGACCTCTGGCATCGCTAAAGAGGATCCGTCCGGGCGGTGTTGTATTGAGTCAAGACGCCGCCAAAAACCTCTTTCATGATCGAGGAACCATCAGAGAACGTGAGAGTGACTTTGTAATTGAACTTCCAAGTGTCGCCTGCGCGGGGGTGGAATGTCAGCACCACGCTGCCGTGCGCGACTTCTTTTTTCGTGGGGTTGCCCTCGATCAGTAACGTGACGGTGTGGGTAGAATGCTTGTCCCAAAGGCCTTCATTTCCTTCGGATTTGGCCACTTCCTGCCCGTCTCTGTTCTTGACGTAAATACCGAGTAGGGCGTCCTGTTTCTTATCGTTGGTGGTCGTGTCGAACTTCGCTTCCACGGAAGCGAGGGTGGGCCCTTGGGCAAACGCCACTGACGGGAATATTGTCATGGCGACCAGCGCCAGGCAGCACATGAGGGTCTTCATCTAAAATCTCCTTTTCCGATCCGACCTAACGAACCTTTAACGATCCACCCCTGTTATAAGGTCAAGCTGGCGCGGTGTCTGTGTCCTTGGGAACACCCTTTCGGTCAATAGCGCTCATCTTGGGTGAAACCCATGGGCGAGCGGCGGCGAGCCGCCAAATCCCCTGGACCTCACACGCCGGAGGTGCCTGCAACGCCTGCGGCACGAACGGCAGACTCGGGTTCCGGCGTGACTTCCCCCCAAGTGTGCAATTTTGAACAGACAAGCCGCCGTCCAGGATGATTTTATTCTTGCATGGGCTTCAACGACGGAAACCTTGGCGGTAGCGTTAGCCGATCGAGAACCAAAAAGGGAACCCCCTATGAAGATCTGATACCAGGCCATGCCCTCATCTTCATGGGAGTAACCTACGGTCCGAACTGCGACCCGCCATTAGGTTACGAGCGCGCCAGCAGAGGCTTCGGGATATGCCCGCATCTTGGATTATGGAGAAAGCGCTGTGCGAGGCCTTTATGCTTATGAAAAAAATTTGGTCACGCGGCAACCAGAGCGGGGCAGAATAGGGAGCGCGAGGAGTCGGCTAATTGGTCTCCACGCCCGCAGTAAGCCTACCCGTTCCGATGCAAATCTCAACGAGATTTCTAAAGTAAGAGTGCGTTTCTACCGATACTGATAACGAACCTTGATATGGCGTCGCTGGGCTGTTGAGGTAGATTGCGTCAGTTCGCCAAACGCTACGGTATTTGTCCATCGAGAATCACAAGACGTATCAGACGGTTGGCGATTCGGTCAAAGTGTCGTATTTTGGGATTGATGATATGCGCGAACGTTGGTGTAATTCATGTTGCTCGTTTTCGCAAAGGGGATGGTATGCCCCGTGAAAGCGCGTCGCGTCGGACGTCGTCCCACTCTTCTGGCCTGGATTACGCGCCAGGAAATTCCAAGCTTTTCAGCAAGCGGCTACAAAACCAGGAAGGCAATTCTCGTGGTACACCCGGCGAGGGAGGACGATGCTCGATGAATTCCCAAACTAAAAGCAAACGCCCACCCGCACACGCGTTCCTGGCGCTAATGTTCTCGCTCGCCACCTTCACGGGCCACACCTTTGCGCAAAGGATGCCGGAGGCGACGCATGGGCCGTCGGTGGCGGCGCAAGCTCCCCTCGTGGGGAAGCCCGGCGACTATGTGGGTTGGCAAACCTGTTCGGGCTGCCATCGCGCCGAAGCCCAGGCGTTTGTGAAGACCCCGCACGCTTCGGGCGAGGGATTGCCCTCTTCGCCCGCTGCTCCCGCGCCGGGAATCTCCCCCTCGGCGGCAGCGGGAAAGAAGATCTATGACGACATGATGTGTGCCGGCTGCCACACGATGGGGGGCCAGGGTGGGCAGGGCGGCGGGGCTCTTGACAATGTGGGGGCGCAACGCACGCGCGCGGAGCTGATGGACCGGATGATCAAGCGGCGTGCGGGCACGATTATGCCCACGTTGCCACCCGACACCCCCGATGCCAAAATCAACGATCTGGTGGATTACCTGATGACGCTGAAAGGGAATGCGGGGCCAGGGACCAAGGCCGCGGCCAATGCGCCGCCCGCCAGCGTCAGCGGATGTGAGACGTGCCACGGCCCCGGCAAGGCTCATGTGGACGCCGAGCAGGATGCGGCGGGCGATCCGGCCAAGGAATTGGCGGGCACCAAGCTGATCTTCACGTTTCACGGCAGCCCCAAGCAGAACTCGGAACGCTGTATGACGTGCCACATTACCAGCCATCAACAGGAATCCTTTGCCCACTCGCAGCACGCGGCAGCGGGCATCTCCTGCGACCAATGCCACGCGGCCCACTTGGTCAAAGAGGTCAAAGATCAACGCAAGGGCGGCCTTCCCTACGCGCAGGCAGCTTTCTTCCAGGTGCCGGAACTTTCAGAAACAACCCGATGGTTGCACAGCAGTTTGCTTAAGGAATCCCAGCCCAATTTGTGTTTTAGGTGCCATGGCAATATCCAGGCGCAGTTCGCCCTGCCGGTGCACCATCGGGTGCCCGAGGGCCTGATCAAGTGTTCGGATTGTCACAACCCGTACGGCAGCATCAATCGCGCCAGCCTGAATGCCACCCATTGGGAGACCTGCGTCAAGTGCCACGTGGAAAAGCGCGGGCCCTACGTTTATGAACATCCAGCCGTAAGGGTGGAAGGCTGCGTGGTCTGTCACAACCCCCACGGCAGTACCAATCACTTCATGCTGGTGCGGCGGGAAGGCCGGATGCTCTGTTTGCAATGCCACACCGGCTTCCACGCTCAGGCCGCTGTTCCCCACAGCCGCCTGGGCTTTCAGACCAGCGGCGAGTGCACCCGCTGCCACGTCGCGATCCATGGCTCGGAGCTTGATCCTAATTTCTTGCGGTGAAGGGGAGATCTTATGAAACTTCGGCAACGATTAATTCTCTCCCTGCTAGTGCTCCTGCTTGGCGGCAATGTATTGTGGGCACAGGACAGCGCGGAGACTCCCCTCACGATCGGCGGGTTCAATACTCAGGGGTCGGTCACGGTCGGCTACCGTTTTGACGACGTGAAGGGCTACGTCCCCATGTATCAGGAGCTCACGGGCCTGGAGAAGGGGTTTCGCCTGATGGACTTTAATATGTTCGGGGAAGCCGCCAAGGGTATCAATACCTTTGCCGATAGCTACTCCCTTGCGGTCAGCGGGCTGGGAGGTGAGCCTTTCGAAACGGGTCAGCTTTCGGTGAGCAAGAAACGGCTTTACGACTTTCGCGTGAACTGGCGCCAGAGCTATTTCTATTCCAATCCCAACGACAATGTGATTCTGCCGATCGCCGCGGTGGGCGCGGGACTTTCCACCGGTCTTACCGATAATCACGCCTGGGGGACGGTGCGCAAGTTCGGTAATGCGGACTTCACCCTGCACGCCACCAACAATCTTCGGTTCAACTTCGACTACTATCGCACCACCGACAGCGGCCCAACCTACACCACGGAGTCATTGGATTTCTTCGATTCACCGTCTTATTGGGGCACCTTTGCACGCGCCAATCCCTATTACCTTTACGCTCCCATCAACGATGACACCAATCGCTTCACCGGCGGAATCGACTACACGATAAAGCGCTGGACCTTCCATTACAATCTCGGTTATCAGATGTTCACGGAAAATGTGATCCTGAATAATGTCAATTCACCGGAGCTCAGCATCAATCCCGTCACGAGCTCGACAAAGGAGCCGCTGACCAATCTTTCGCAGTCGGAATACCGCCAACTTACAACTCCCATCAGCGAGTTTTCCTTCACCGGCAAACCTTTTTCCAAATTTGAATGGCGGGGCGGTTACATTTACTATCGCTACCAGGGCCCCGCCACCTTCGACCAGTCGTACAGCGGCATTGCTCCCAACACCACCGGCGCGTATGCACCCTATACGGTCAGCCAGACGGCTCGGGCCACGGTGAGTGAGCCGGACAACATTCTGTATCAGACCCTTACCTTCAAGCCCAAAGACTGGTGGGACATCATCGTGGACTATCGATACTCCCGCTTTAGCACCAGTACCGTCGGGAATTTCGGCAGCGTTTTGGGCATTGTCTCGAGCCCCACGGGCGCCGCGCCCACCACCAGTACGACATCTTCCACGGGCGCGGACTCCTTCGTCTGGCGGGACGGCCTGAGCGACTTTGATTTCAGCATGCTTTTTACGCCCACCCCATCCCTGACGTTGCGGCCGGGGGTTCGTTTGCTCAAGGCAGATGTGGAGTCTCTCGAGTACGGAGTGGCGGACCCCACCCTCAGTCTGCGAACCAAAACCGCATGGCCGGAACTGAGCGTCGGCTATCAACCCTCGAAGATTTTCAGCGTGCGGGGCGACATTCACACTTATGACAACGGCTCGTCCTATACCGCCATTACTCCCCACACGGAAGTGGCCGGGCACGTGATCACGCGCTTCCAGCCGTTCAAAAAGGTATCGCTGCAAGATGATCTGAATCTCACCAACGACAAACTGATCGATTCCAGTTTTCAGGACAGCATCCACTCCAACACGGTGACTCTGTCTTACGCTCTCAATGACCGTTTTTCAGTCTTTGGAGGATTTACCTACGACAGCATCTTCGCCGCCGGGAATATCGTGTATGCCCGCGGCACCGCACCACTCAATGATTTCCTGCGCGACCAGGAAGTGGACCGCGTGATCCAGGCCGGCGTCGAGGCCAAGCCCAGCAAGTATTTTGGCTTGCGGCTTACCGGCAACTTCGATCGCTCCACCGGGCTCGGCCAGATCAGCGGGGAACCCCCTGCCTACGGGCCCCTCACGTGGCCGCTTGTTACGGGAACGGTCTACGTTAACTTCCCCAAAGCGGGACGCCTGTCCGTGGATCTTCAGCGCACCTACTATATCGAGCAGATCATCACCGCCAACAACTTCCAGGCAAACCTCCTCACCATCCGGTGGACGCGCGACTTCTAGCACGTTGCGACCCCTACCATTCCTCTTGCATGCAGATACTATGTGGTATACTTGCGCCGGTTTGCGGTAGTCCGATTCAAGCTCTGGTCAACGATACATGAGACGACGGGACGCCGGCAAAAATCCCTATCCCCTTTTGCTGAAGATGGACGCGGCGTCTGGCCGGCGTGAGGTTCGATCCAAGCGCTAATTTAAGGAGTGCGATCATGTCTGACCGATGGGTGTTCCTTGCGGCCTTCTTGACCCTGATTCTGGTGGTAGCTGGCGCTTTCGCCATTCCCGCCCTTTTCATTTACCATCTACTGGCATCGACCATCTTCCTGGTTATTGCGGTTTTGGTATTCTTCGGCGAAGACAAATTCCCCTACATGTTGGGTATCATTGCCCCCATTCTCTGGATTATCTTCAGCCTGTTGAGCGGGGGATTCTCGAAAGACTTAGGAGTGCTGTTCGGGTTCCTCGGCGGCAAATCTTCGGGTCCTTGGGACACGCCACTGCACGGCTTCGCCATCCTCTCGGGTCTGGTGTTGATAGCCGTTTCCGCGCGCGCCTGGCGGAAGCAAATTACAGAGAAGATATTTGGCAAGACTTTTATCACCGCCTTGATTGTTGCATTGGTCTGGGTCGGGGTTCTTGCCGTATGGCAATTCCGCCACTAATCCAAAGGGAGTTCCCGGAGGTAGCGCGGGTGTCTCGCCCGCTGTAGCGGGAGCGTCCCGCTCCCGCCAAGAATGCGCGGGCAGGATGCCCACGCCCCAGCGGGCGAGACGCCCGCGCTACCTTCGCTTTTTCGCTCTTACATCGCACGCCCCCTATTTTTCGCCAGTTGACCCACGCCCGGAGTTCTGAGATTCTGGAAGCGTGGGCAGTCCAGCTACGCGGCAGGAGCGCCTCGGCGGTTGAATTTGCGGACCGCGCGGGGGGCGTGTGCTTCGAGCCTGCAATCTGACTTAAGGGGGCAAGTCAAGACCGCATGACGGTTTCTGCCGAGAGGTTTCAAAAAGCAAAAATCATCTTCCGCAAAGATCATACCGAGGATTTGTGGTCCATCCGGGTTCGCCCCGAGCACCCTCT
This sequence comes from Terriglobia bacterium, assembly GCA_050010335.1. GTDB lineage: Bacteria > Acidobacteriota > Terriglobia > UBA7540 > UBA7540 > Bog-366. The sequence continues at coordinate 44,871 of JBEKLF010000019.1, read as the reverse complement.
TGCGTTTAAACCGGGCCAGTACGCGACGCTGGGAATCGAGGAGGAGGGCAAGGTGGTGGAGCGTTCGTACTCCATCTGCTCGAGCCCGCATGAGGTGGAAGTGGAGTTTTTCTTCGAATTGGTGATGAAAGGCAGGGTTACTCCCCCTCTCTATCATCGCCAGGTGGGAGATGTGTTATTGATGCGGCGTAACGCACGCGGAACCTTCACCTTTGATGGCAAGAGCGGCCACAAGCAGCATCTGTTGGTTTGCACCGTGACGGGGGTGGCCCCTTACGTCAGCATTGCACGGTCGCTGGCGCGCGAGTCGCGGCAGGGGCATCCTCTCGATGCCAAATTGGTGGTGCTGCAAGCCGCCAGCCGCTCCTGGGAATTTGCCTATCGCGATGAATTGGAAGCCCTCGCCCAGGAGTTCCCCTGGTTCAACTATATTCCCGTCATCAGCCGGCCCTGGGAAGACCCGGAATGGCGAGGGGAAGTGGGAAGGGTGGAAGACGTCCTGCGCAAATACATCGATGAACTCAAGCTTGAACCTCATCACACAACGGTTTATCTCTGCGGCCACCCTCAGATGATTGAAAACGGCAAGGGGATTTTGCGCCGCCGGGGCTTCCCCAAGGAATCCATTCGCGGGGAGATTTATTGGGCGCCCCAGAATAAAGCCAGTTAAGGTCTGCTCACGCCTGCCAGCACAGGGATAAAACGGAGACAATTTCGCCGGTTTGAATAGTAACCGGCTTCTTAGGGCTTCATCGGCGGGGAAGCGGAAGCTTGTGCCGCTGAGGGGTGTGGGTTACTCATATCTCAGCGCGACCATCGGTTCGACCTTCATTGCGCGGCGCGCGGGGAGATAGCCAGCCAGCAGCGCTACGGCCGTGAGAACGCCTGCGGCCAGGAACATTGTTGTTGCGTCGCGCGGCCCGAGGCCAAACAGCATTTGTTGGAGTACACGCGTTGCGGCCAGCGAAATCAAAACTCCAGCGACCATGCCACCTGCCAGCACGGCGATGATGTCACGCATGACGAGGCCCAAAATCGCAACCGGCGCCGCCCCCAAGGCCATGCGCACGCCGAATTCTCTTTGTCGCTGAGTTACCAAATAGCTGAACGTTCCATACAGGCCGATCATCGCCAGCAGCAGCGCGAGGACGCCAAAGAAGCCCGAAAGAAGCGCTAGCATACGCTCCTGAATCAGTGAATCATTCACCTGTTGGGCCAGCGTGTGGAACTCGAGAGGGATTGCACTGCTCACTTCGGCGACCGCAGCCCGAACCGGTGCGACCAATGCCGACGGCGGGATCGCGGTCCGCAACTCGATCGTCTCATGATTTCCAAACACCATGGGTTCAGCGGGTAACTGGTTAGTGGGAAGGAGAACAATAGCTTGAGTCCCCTCCCGCAGCGAGTAATATTTTAAGTCCTCTATCAATCCCACAACCTCGAAGGGCTTTTGGGGTGGCAGGTCCATGCGAAAGGTCCTTCCGATGGGATTCAAATGAGGAAAGAACCGGCGCGAGAAGGTCTGATTGACGACAGCCACGCCCGAGGAAGTTTCGAGATCGGCGCGGGTGAAATTGCGCCCGGCGAGCAGTGGCATTCGCAGCGTCGGGACATAGCCCGGCGAGATGAAATTGGCATAGGCCGGGGCCTCAGGATCTTCAAGGCGGGTCGGCGACCTCAACGAAGTCGACAGCTTCAACCAATCGGATTGAACGTCGCCGAATTCGAGGAGAGCCCCGCTTATCGGCGTGACTTCCGACCGGCCTACCGAAAGCACACCCGGCAAAGCCTTCAGGCGGTTTTCGATCTCTTCGTACGTTGCCATCCACCGTTCCGGCGGCACTTTTGCAGGCTTAAGGTGCGTGCCTACTAGCAGAACGTTGTTGCGGTCAAACCCGATGTCGAGCGTTATCAGCTTCACGAAGCTTCGCAGCAATAAGCCGGCAGACACCAGGAGAACGAGTGAGAGCGCCACCTGTGACCCGACGATCCACTGGCGACCGCGCAAGCCCCAATCCCGGCTTGCTTCAGAAGACTGGCTACCCTTGATGGCTGAAATCAATGACACCCGCGTCGAGCGCAGCGCAGGTAGAAGGCTAATGAGAAGAGAGGTGAGCGCAACGGTCGCAAGCACAAATCCAAGAATGCGAGTGTTAAGGGAGAGGTCCAGGAAGACGGTGTTCTTTGCTGTCGATATGGTGCGCAGCAGCAGGGCTGCCGTCCAGCGCGCGAGAAGGATGCCGAGCAGCGCCCCGGCCGAGGAAAGCAAAACGCACTCGGTGAGGAGTTGGCGGATGAGGCGCGTTCGGCTGGCCCCTAAAGCCTGCCGCACCGCGATCTCCTTGCGGCGCGCCGCGGCGCGTGCCAGCGTCAGGCCCGCGAGGTTGGCGCAGGCGATAAGCAGTACGATTCCGACCACCGCCATCAGGATCTGAAGGGGCTGGCTGAAGGGGCCCCGTAGACCGGAAATGCCCGTCCCTGCGGGAACGATGCGCAAGGTTATTTTCATCAAAGCCTGACGTTCCTCGGGTGAGGCGTTCGGTGCTACGAAGAGCCTGGTCGCAAGGATTCCGAGTCGCGTGGTGCACTGCGCCCGGCTTAGCTTCGGATTGATGCGCCCCGCTACGTTCAGCCAAAAAACCTGGACATTGTCCAGGTGCGGCTTTTCCCCTCCGAAGATCGCTTTAGCACAGATGGGCGCCGCCACGTCGAACTTCCCACCCACTTCCAAGCCGAAAAACCCAGGCGGCGTGACACCGATCACTTCAAAGGGATGACTGCCAAGGGACAGGGTGCTGCCAATGGCCTTCTTCGCCCCGCCATAGCGCTCCTGCCAAAATCCATAGCTGAGCACGGCGACTGCCGGGCAGCCAAGCCGGTCGTCCGTATCGGCAATCAAGCGTCCCGCCGCGGGGTGCAGCCCGAGCACGCGGAAAAAGCTACCGCTGACCCAGAGTCCATTGAGAGCACGAGTCGTGCCCCCTTCGGCCAGGTCGAAGTTAGTGCCGGCCCAAGCGAGAGTGCTGGAGAAAACGTCTTCGTGGTCGCGCAGTTGCTCCCACATCGGAGTGGTGAAAACGCTGTCACCTCCACTTCCGCCCCCACCCTCATCCGCATTGCCGACTTGCACCTGAAATAGCTCGCCCGGCTTTTCCACGGGCAGCATCCTCAGCATGACGGCATCTATTAGGCTGAAGATGGCAGTGTTCACGCCGATACCCAGCGCCAGGGTGAGGACGGCCACGGCAGTGAAACCGGGATTCCTTGCCAGCGTTCGCCCGCCGTAGCGTACGTCCTGCCATAACTGCTCAAGCCACAGGAAACTCCACACCTCACGCGCCTCTTCCCTGATCCGCGTCACGTTGCCGAACTTGCGCAGCGCCGCGTAGCGCGCTTCCTCCAGCGCCATGCCGCGCTCGATATTGTCCTGGGTCTCCCGCTCGATGTAGTCGCGGATATCCTGGTCGAGGTTGTCCATCATGCGCTGGCGGCGGCTCATGATTTGCCCTCCTGTTCGGCCGGCATAAGAATCCGTGCGATTGCTCCCGCCAGTTTTTGCCACTTGTTGGTCTCGACCGCCAGTTGGCGCCTTCCCTTGGGCGTCAGCCGGTAGAACTTGGCCCGCCGATTGTTCTCCGACGTGCCTTCCTGGACGGAAATCCATCCCCGCTTGATGAGCCGGTGCAGCGCGGGATACAGGGATCCCTGCTCGACTTGCAGCACGTCTTCGGATTTGAATTCAATGGCCTTGGCAATGGCGTGGCCGTGCGTTGGTCCCAACAGCAGCGTGCGGAGAATCAACAGGTCCAAGGTCCCCTGCAACAGTTCGATACGTTCACGTTGTTCTTTAGTAGACATACTAGGTGAAGCTACTCGTCTTCAGGTAGAATGTCAAGGGGAAAGTGGTGGGTGGGTTCGCGATGACGCTGGGAAGGCGCTCCTTGAGTTTCTGTGTCTTTCGTAGCACAGGCGTCCCGCCCGCTGGGGCGTGGGCATCCTGCCCGCGCACTGGCGGGAGCGGGACGCTCCCGCGACAGCGGGCAAGATGCCCGCGCTACGAATGGAGGGCACAGGCAGGAGTGCCTGTGCCACCCTACCTCACGCCAGGTGCACAGCAAAAGATCCGGACATTCGCACCTTCATTTGCTGTTCAAAGTCCAATTCCGTATTGAATTCTCCTGTAAACTGCCGATCCTTCAGTACACCTGCCGCCGTGGCCTTAACACGGACGTGAAGGGTGACCGGCAGTTTGATCGTTCGCCAGGTGCTTAGGTCCAGAGCTTCCTCTCCGGCGGGTAGCGTGCTCGGATGGTCATACACGAATACGCTGGATCGGTCCGATGTGGTGGAGAGGACGCTATCGGCACAGGTCATTTCAAAAGCCGAAAACCCCAACCGCTGGTTCGACTCCTGAAGCGTCTTAGTGGGGCCCAGGGTACGGAGATAGGCGACCAACCGGCCGTGCTCATCGCGCTCGAACGCGCCTCCGTCAATTTCCATTCTTATTCCATTCAGCGCGGGATGATTCAAGGAGTTCGATTCGTACCGGATCAGGCCGTTGGTGATGCGCTCGACCGGCCGAAGACCCGGTCCGAGCGGTGGCGCCGCGTCTGCTCCCGGCTCCGGGTAATCCTTAAGGATCGCGGCTGGACTGAGCAGACCCTCAATTCTTTGGTAGCCATCGGATTGGGAGAGCGCCGCATAATCCAGTCGCAAGACGGGACTTGCCGCAGGTCCCATCTGGGTTTGAAATACCTCGATTCGTCTTCCATTGGTAAGCGCAAAATAAACCGCTCGCACGCCGGGATGTTGGGCATAGGCCCAAGCATGTTCGATCTCGTTAGGGCCAAAATCATTGTCGGGCGCTTTGACCTCGATGATCCATCTGACCTTTCCCCCAGCCTCCAGGATGTAATCCGCCTTTCCGCGCAGCAACGGATCTTTCTTTAAGTCCTTCTGCCCCAAGAAGGCGCGGGGATAGCGCAACGATTGATCGCGGATAACGTTGTGCTGGGCGCCAGTTCGATAGCCAAGCCCTCGCAAGAGCGGGGCGATGATTTCTTCGCGCACATCCGCTTCGTTCAGCTCCTCGAAATTCAGTGCTTCGAACATGTGATCTTTCTCCTTACGCTTCAGGTCTTGTTGATGCTAACGGGCTGAGAATCCACCCCGGCCGGCGACTCGGTCTGCTGAGTCGCGAGATCGTAATGAGTGTCGAGACCGGCGAGGTGCGAAATCAACTGCACTGCCATCACGGCAAATTTAATATGGCTGTTGGCAACTGTAAGCGTAAGGTTTTCGTGACGCTGCGTCAAGAACTCCGCGCGTGAATATAGAAACAAGTTGCGGTGCCTGGCAACGGTAATTTCGGTGTAATCCAGGGATTGGGCTTTGGACTTGCGGAGAAAGCGCGATTCAATCCAGAGCAGACGCCGCGAGGTTAGCAATACCCAGGTGCGGCGCGGTCCACCCTGGGAGCGCTTCCAGCCCGGCAAAGCGCCCAGTAACCTCTCATTCTGCTCCAGCAGCACGGTGAACTTCTCCAAGTGTTCCGGCGCGATTTCGAGCAGGCTCTCTCGGAGGTCGGTGGGATATTTGCGGCGGAAAACCCATCGAAGAATTCCCGCCAAAGCCGAGCCGACGATGCTGAGATCAAACGCTAGCATTCTCAGAATGCGCGGGCCGAAGATGGTAAATAAAACAACGAAGATGATGACGATTGCTAACATCACCCAAGGCGCGTAGATGGAAAGGAGAGTCGTGGTGAGCACGCCGGCGTCTTCACCGAGGCTGAGGGCGAAGTTTGCAGCCCCATAGCTCTTGGAGGTGCTCATCAGACGCAAGCTGGATTTGGTGGAGTGCGCGGCGGCCGCGAGCGTTCCCCCCATCAGCATGGCCAGCACGATTTCGAATGTGTTGCTGGTGTTCAGGGTGGCGCCGCTGGCCACGGCTCCGGCGATGGGCCGCAGCAGGGTGTGAAGGAAGTCCCAGATATTGTCGAGCACCGGGAATTTCTGGGCGAGGATTTCACAGATCGCCAGGGCTCCCAGAACAAAGATGGCTTGGTCCGAAACCAGCCAAGAAAAGCGGGGAGAGAGATGAATCACGTGGCCAAATCGCGCAATGAGAGCCAGAAGGAAAAGCGGCAAGTAGGTGTTGACGCCGCTCGAGAGTGCCAAGCCCCACGGAAGCCCGCTGATCATCCAAACCTCGCTCAGGAGGAAGCCTGCTCCCTGCATTTTCACATTGCCCGCGAAGGTAATCAAGTGGCGCGGGGGGGATGGGCAGGATGGCCATGCCACGAGCTGGGACTGCGGGCATCCTGCCCGCTTTGGAAGGGCGTCTCGCCCGTGCCGCAAACTTCGCGCCCGCGGGAGGGCTGCCCACCCTACGTCCGAGGGATCTCCACGTTCGCTCGTGCGTCCTACATTCTAGCCCGCGCGGGATCCACGCAATAAGCCACAAGCGTTTCCGGCCAGAAAGTGACCCTCACCTTGGCAATCCGGCCGGTGGGGAACAAGCGCCGAAACCCGCGCGCGGAGAGCAGCCCCAATTCTTGTACCGTGCCCTTGGGAATATGCGTGCCGAGCAATCGGTTGTACTGCATCTGAACCGGCCGTGGCAAAAACTGAAAAAACGGCAAGTGATGATGGGTCTCAAAGGGGTACCAATAATTCGGCGTGGTAACGAACCAGCTTTTGCCCACGCGCATGATCTCTTGGGCGAATTTCTCCTGACGGCCCGGGCCGAGAATGTGCTCGATCACCGCGTTGGAAAATACCAGGTCGAAACTCTGGTCGGGGAAGGGAAGCGCGCACCCGTCGAACTGCGCGAATTGTGGCTGGGGATAATGCCGGCGCGCCGACAGGATTTCTCCGGCTTCGTATCCGCCCGCCACAATCCGCTGGGGAAACGGGTAAACGTCCTCCAGCGAATATTGCAGAAACACCTCGCCGCTCGCGCCTACATCGAGCACACGATCTTCCGGGCGCGGGGTGAAGACTTTATTCAACAGATCGAACTTCTTCGTCCGCGACCTGTGGCTCAGGGTCTTGAGGACACTTCGGAAGGCTGAATCTTTGGTTTCCGCCACTTTTTCTCCGCCCAGAGATAGTATATGGAAAATTAGGGTTGTCAAAATCGGTGTCCCCTGAAGTCGAACAATATCATCATTTAGCTCTCGGCTTCATTCAGCACGGCGCGGCGGGGTGAAGGCTATGCGGGAAGGCTCCATGATGTTATTGAAACCAGATGGAGAAAAAATGTCCGAAATCCTGCTTTCCATTATGTTCATGAAAAGAAAGGACCTACAGCCAGCTTCCCGTTATGTTGATGAAAATAAGCGTGTTGCGAGACATTCGAATCGACGCCGCGCCAATCCGCATGACTCCTGAACCGGGGACCTTCGAGCAGTTTTGGGCATTGGCGGTTTATCCACAATGCGAAGGCCCCCATGGTTGCCCCAAGGCGCAAAAAAATTCACTTCACTGTTGGAACGATGTCGCGATGGAGGATCGAATGTACTATGGTAAACTCGGCGCCACGACGAGTCGGGCGAGTGGCAAGTTGCAACACCGGCTATCTGGCAAAACGATTCGCCATCGCGCTGAGATCCAGCAGAGCATAGGCGACGGTCTTTGACTCAATGGGAAGCGAGCATGCTTGATTGGCTTCGAATGCCAAGTTTCCACTTCGTGCGCCACTCTAGGAGTGAGTTCCTTCTCCCATCCAAATTGTTCGAGCAACTTCCGATCCCGTTGGGGGGGAACCAATCTGGAGCAAGCCACACGCCGCAGTCACCACCGAGCACGACGGCCTCCGGTGGACGCAGCTCGCCGACCCTTGTGGTCGCGGCGTTTATGGTGACGATGTTTTTGAGCGCTGCGTTACTCTTTCTTGTGGAACCCATGTTCGCCAAGATGGCGCTGCCGCTCCTCGGAGGGAGCGCGGCAGTATGGACCACCTGCATCGCATTCTTTCAAGTGACGCTCCTGGCAGGATACGCGTATGCGCACGTCTCCGCGAAGTGGCTGGGAAAACGCCAACAGGTTGCTCTGCACGCAGTGGTGTTGCTAGCCGCGTTGGCATTGCTGCCGATTCATGTGCCCGCTGGATGGACGCCGCCCGTGCAGCCGAATCCCGTTGCGTGGCTGCTGCGGCTGCTGCTAGTGGCTGTGGGCTTGCCCTTTCTCGCGATGTCCGCCACCACCCCCCTTCTGCAAGAGTGGTACGCGCGTTCCGGGCAACCCTCGTCGGGCGACCCGTACTTTCTTTATGCTGCGAGCAACTCCGGGAGTTTGCTGGGTTTATTGAGTTACCCGTTCCTGCTTGAGCCTTTGCTACGATTGAGTGATCAAAGCCGGCTCTGGGCCTGGGGCTACGGGCTATTCATCTTGTGGGTGGCCGGTTGCATTCTGCTGGTGTGGCGCTTTCCCCATGAGCTTCCTTCCTTGGCGAGCACGGTCCTCCCGGATGCGCGAGATGAAAGCGTGGCCGCTCGCAATGCTGATAACGTCACGCCGAGCTTGCGGTTGCGCTGGGTAGCGCTTGCCTTTGTGCCCTCCAGTCTGATGCTAGGGGTTACGACGGCGCTTACCACCGACATTCCCGCCATCCCTCTCTTCTGGATCATCCCCCTGGCGCTCTACCTGCTCAGTTTCGTGCTGGTATTCGCGCGCAAACCCCTGCTTTCACATCTTTGGCTGAGCCGGCGGGTGCCGGTTTTAGTTCTGGCCGCATCGATTCCTATTGCCTTGAAGGGCTCTCTGCCTTTGATGGTTTTGCTCCCGCTTAATCTGCTGACCCTCTTTGCTGTTGCCCTGGTGTGCCATGGGGAGTTGGCCCGCAGTCGCCCTGCCACCCCGCATCTAACCGAGTTTTATCTTTGGATTTCCGTGGGAGGAGTGCTTGGCGGCGTCTTCAATGCCTTGCTTGCGCCGGTGATTTTTACCTCGGTACTGGAGTTCCCGATCGCCCTGGTGTTGGCGGCGTTGCTGTGCCCACCAATCGATGTCGTCGAGGATACGCCCCGCGCGCGCTGGCTTGACTACCTATTGCCCGCAGCATTGGGCCTCGCCGTCGCCATTGCGATTCTGGAATTGCAAGCACACGGCGTGGCTCCGGGGCGGTTGTTTAACGTTGCCATTTTCGGCCCTTCTGCAATCTGCTGTCTGCGCTTTGCCGCGCGCCCCCGGCGTTTTGGAGCGGGGGTGGCAGCCTTGATCTTGGCCAGCCAGTTTTACGCGGGGCCCTTTGGCCACATTCTTTACGCCGAGCGCAGCTTCTTCGGCGTGTACCGGGTTTGCGATGATGTCGAAAACAATTGGCGTGTACTGTTTCATGGCAGCACGGTGCACGGCATGCAGAGCCTGGATTCCGGCCTCCGGTGTGAACCGCTTGCCTACTATACGCGCAGTGGGCCCATTGGCCAGGTGTTCAAGGTCTTTCAGCAGAGTCCGGTGGAGAACGACGTGGCGATTATCGGATTGGGCGCGGGCGTCATGGCATGTTACCACCAGCCCCATCAGCGGTTCACGTATTATGAAATCGATCCAACCGTCTTACATATCGCTCAAAACCCCCGGTACTTCACTTTCCTGTCCAACTGCGGTCCGCCCGTGCGCGTGGTGCTGGGTGACGCACGCCTGTCATTGCGCAATGCCCCCGCATACGGTTATGGCATGTTGGTGTTGGACGCCTTCAGCGGTGACTCCATCCCCACACACCTTTTGACCCGCGAAGCGATAACCCTTTACCTCAGCAAGCTTGCTCCCAACGGTGTCCTGGTGTTTCACATTAGCAATCGTTACCTGGACCTTCATCGCGTGCTGGGTCCTTTAGCCAAGGACGCGGGTCTGACGTGCTTGGCGGGCGATGATGCGCAGGTCAGTGAAGACGAAAGGCGAGAGGGCAAGTTTGCGTCATGGTGGGTGGTGATGGCGCGCCATCCGGACGACCTGGAAGCACTGAGGGATCAGCCAAGTTGGAGAGATCTCCCGGCCGCCCCGGGATCCCGAGTTTGGACAGATGATTTCTCCAACATCGTCAGTATCCTCAGGTTTGAATGACGCGTCGGAGCATAGATTTGATCGTTACCGATACGCCTCCCGGCTGGCGCGCCGTGCGAGCGCGCGCGAAGCCCCCGTGGTTCGCACGGAAACCGGCACCAACGCGGTTTCTTGCGCGGTCTCTTCCTCACTGTGCACAAGCGCGCCCTGATCCTCTTTGACGAAAATCAGTTTGCCGAGAATGGCATCAAAATCCACGGTGATGAGGTCGCCGAGCTGGATCTGTTCCGTGGCGAGCAGGTTCGAAATGGGGAAAACCAGATGGCGCTCGATGGAACGTTTCAGGTGCCGCGCTCCGAACTTGATGTCCGTACCTTCGCGCAGCAGGAATTCCCGCGCCGCAGTCGAGCAGCGAAACACGAACTGGCGGCCGTCGGTGGCGTTGATGATGCGTTGCTGTACAAGACCAAGCTCGATGTCGAGAATCTTTTCCAAGTTTTCGCGGGTGAGTGCGCGGAAGACAATAACCTTGTCAATGCGATTCATGAACTCCGGTGAAAACTTGCGTCGCGCCGCCTCCGTGGCGGCCCGGTAGATCTTTTGATCCAACTCCTCATCTTCATCGCTGCGATTGGCGTTGAAACCCAGCCCGCCGTTCATCAGGTTCATGACCTCATGCGAGCCGAGGTTCGAGGTGAGGAAAATCATGGTGCGTGAAAAATCCACGCGGCGATTATCACCCAGTGTGAGGGTGCCCTTGTCCAAAATGCCGAGCAGGAGCTGCCAAAGCGCGTCGGAGGCTTTTTCGATTTCGTCAAACAAGACGAGGGAAAGCTTCACCTTCTCGGTATGGTGTTGATCGAGCACTTCCTGGGTGATGAGCGGCTGGGTCTCCCGGTGGCCGAGGTACCCGGGCGGCGAACCGATGAGCTTGGCGATCTCGTGACTGTGCTGGAATTCCGCGCAATCCACCTTCACAAAGCCCCGCGGTTTGTCAAAAAGGACCTCCGCGGCAGCCTCTACCATGCGTGTCTTGCCGGAGCCCGTGGGCCCGAGAAAAAGCAGGTTTACCACCGGCCGCCCGGGCGTAGAAAGCCCGGCGCGGTAAACCTGGTAGACCCGCGCCAGGCGGCGCACCGCACGGTCTTGCCCCACGACCCGCTGGCGAAGGGCCTTCTCGAATTCCCGGACTTCCGGGCTGTTCAGGCTTGGATCCAGGATAGTTTGACGTGCGCCCATTTCATCCTCCTATGGTTCTCACGCGTCGAAAGTCGGCGCCTTAAACTTGCGAAGCTCATGAAGCTTCACATCCAGAGTCGCTCGAAGCAATTTGAGCCCGGCAATCAACTGGGCCGACAACTCGCGGTCCTTCGTCAACTCGAGTAAGGGCAAAGGTAAATCCGCAAGGTCAAAATGAAGATTCCGAATGGCTAAGAGCAAATCCCGGAGGTATCGCGAGTCGTTCTCGAAAGGTTGAACCACGTTTCGCGAAGTCTTTTCGCGCAACTCTTTCCAGTCAACTCGCAAAAAAGGATGTTTGGACGCAACTCCTCGAACAACATCGTCGCTAATACGCGGTCGGTGGCCCAGGCGGGCCAGATGAATTTGACGCACTCGTCCTTCCTCCCGCACGTTGTGGACGAGATAATACGATTCGCCGCGTTTGCGAATGAAAGCCATAAACTCTGCCCCGCCATACTTGGCTACGGTGCCGTCAGGCTCCGCTGGGGGCTCTTTCCTGCGGGCGATGAATGTGGAGCCCGCGTAGTGGTAAAAATGCCACTACGCTTCTCTAGATGCAAGGAGATAATTTTGGTTGCCGCTATAAAAAATTCTTTTGGCCCTATGATTCGAAATTTGGCAATACCCGTGATCTCAAGGGGTTGGCGCCGGTGCTGAGTGAAGGCGCGCCAAAGTGCGGCAAGAGTGGAGCCAAGAGGAGGGTTGCCGGAGCCGAATGGCCCCAAAGAATGCTGACGGAAGTACAGACCAATTCCCGCGCGGAAGGGCGGGCCAACTTGGCACGCCGCGCCGAATTCGACTGGCGCTAAGATGCGACGTGATATAATTTCATCGCTTGAGGGCTGCGGCCCGGATATCATGCGGGCAGCATGCAATTCTAAACCTCCGGGGGAAAGCTGGAGAAGAACTCATGGCAGTGAATAATTACGAACATGTTTGGCATAACGGCAAATTCATTCCCTGGGGGGAAGCGACCATTCATGTTTCCGCGCACGTGGTCCACTATGCTTCCTCCTTGTTTGAAGGCATTCGGTGTTACGACACACCGCACGGACCCGGCATCTTTCGCCTGAATGAGCACACCGACCGCCTCCTGAACTCGGCCAAGATTTACCGGATGGACTTGCCTTACACTCGTGAGGAATTGGCGCAGGCGATGGTGGAATTGGTGCGTGTCAACAATGTTACGCACTGCTACCTTCGCCCGGTGGCGTTTCGCGGCGAAGGCGAAATGGGTGTCAATCCCCTGAAGAATTCCATTGAGGTGTACATTCTCGCGTGGGCATGGGGAAAGTACCTCGGCGACGAAGCGCTGCGCAACGGTGTAGATGTATGCGTTTCCTCCTGGCAGCGGATTGCCCCGAACACTCTACCGGCCATGGCCAAAGCCGCGGCCAACTACATGAACTCCCAACTCATCAAGATGGAAGCGCTCACCAACGGCTACACCGAGGGCATTTCCCTGGATACCAGCGGCCACGTGAGCGAAGGCAGCGGCGAGAATATCTTCGTTATTCGCGGAGGGAAAATATATACGCCGCCGATGTCCGCCTCCGCCCTGCCAGGCATCACCCGCGACTCCGTGGTGACGCTGGCGCTCGAGATGGGCTACCCGCTGAGCGAGCAGAATATTTCGCGCGAAATGCTCTACATTGCCGATGAAGTGTTCTTTACCGGGACCGCCGCGGAAATCACTCCCATCCGCTCCGTCGACCGGATTGTTGTCGGCAAGGGCCAGCCCGGCCCGGTCACGCGCGCCTTGCAGGACCGTTTCCTTGCAATCGTGCAAGGGCAGGCGCAAGACAAATATGGTTGGCTAACCTTGTGCAACCAACCCGTGGCAGCAGCCCGCTGAAGGCGGCGACGCCTCCACGAATTCGGACGACGGAGAGGGAAGCCTGTCCTTTGACACCCCTGTGGGCGTGCGTTAACTAGGACCGAAACCACGGGATAGCTTCAGAGAGGGTTCCAGATGGCTAATGCCGCCGATGGTCTGAACATTGACACACTGCTTCGGACTGCCTGCGAGAGCAAAGCCTCCGATTTGCACCTGAAAGTCGGTAACTATCCTTATCTACGTGTGGATGGCGAACTCCGCGCGCTCACCCAGTATCCGCGCCTTTCCAGTGAGGATATGCTGAACATGGCGTTCAGCATGATGACGAACCGGCAGAAACAGAAGTTCAAGGAAAATGCCGAACTCGACATGGCATACGGCGTGGCAGGCTTGGGCCGTTTCCGCGTCAACGTTTTTCAGCAGCGCGGCAACGTGGGCATGGTGCTCCGCGTCATCCCCACCAAGATTCGCACCCTGGAAGAACTTCTTCTGCCCCGCGTGATCGACAAGGTCTGCCAGGAAAAACGCGGCTTGGTGCTGGTGACGGGAACGACCGGAAGCGGCAAGTCCACGACCCTGGCGGCCATGGTCGACCGCATCAATTCCACCCGCACCGACCACATTATTACCATTGAAGATCCTATCGAGTTCCTTCATCGCGACAAGAAGGGCTTTTGCAACCAACGCGAAGTGGAAGTGGATACGCCGAGTTTCGGCAGCGCCCTGCGCGCGGCCCTCCGCCAGGACCCTGACGTCATTCTGGTGGGCGAAATGCGCGACCTGGAAACCATCCAGACGGCACTCCTGGCCGCCGAGACGGGCCACATGGTGTTTTCCACCCTGCACACCATGGATGCCACGGAAACGATTCAACGTATCATCGCGGTTTTCCCGCCCCCGGAACAAAAGCAGATTCGATTGCAAATGGCGAGCACCCTGAAGGCGATTATCTCCCAGCGCCTGGTTCGCAGGGCGGACGGCATTGGCCGCGCGCCGGCGGTGGAAGTGCTGATCGCCACCGAGTATATTCGAGATTGCATCATCAACCCTGATAAGACCCGGCTGATTCATGACGCCATATCCGCGGGCACTTCCCAATACGCGATGCAGACTTTCGACCAGTCCCTATACGAGCTGTACACGCAGGGGCTCATCACGCTGGACGAAGCCCTGGGCAATTCCACCAATCCTGACGAGTTCAAACTGCGCATCGCAGGCATCAGCAACACCAGCGACGCCGCCCGCGAAGAGATGGAAAAAGCCAGCCAGGTTAACCGGTTTGCGAAAAGGTAAGCAGGCCCCGCCCGATGCGCTGACTGCGGCGCTCCGCATGCTCGCGCGCCGCCCCTATTCCATCGCCGAATTGCGGCAGGCCCTCGAGAAAAAATATCCCGAAGGCGGGCGGGTGCCTGAAGTCATCGCCCGCTTGCGCGAACTCGGCTACCTTGACGACCGCAAATTCGCCGAACAATACGCATATTCGCTTGCCCTGAACCGGGCCTTCGGTCCCCATCGCCTCCGTCGTGAACTGAAAGCTAAGCTCGTAAACTATCAAGAGATCGAGCCGGCGGTGGCGCGGGTCTATCAAGAGACCCCGGCTCAGACGTTGCTGGAACAAGCGCTCGCTAAAAAGCTCCGCACTCTTCGCCTGCCCCTCACTCGCCCCCGGTTCCACTCGCTCTGTCAGAGCCTGATGCGCTTGGGATTCAACTCCGGTGATATTATAAAAGCGGTGCGTGCGCGGCCTGAGCTGGATCCGGTTGCGGAGGAACTTGAGCCGGCGGACCTCGAAGGAAATTCTGAATTATGAATTCTGAATTCTGAATGACCAACGCGCATAACGATTTCATGGACACGTTAACGAAAGACTCAGACAAAGGACCCCCACGGGAAATTCGAGCGAGGACATTCGCCTATGCCCTTCGCGCCGTGAAGCTCTATCAACACCTTCAGAATAGGAAGGATGGGGCCGGGTGGATACTTGGGAAAAAGTATCTTAGGGCTGCCACCTCGATCGGCGCCAACGTGGCCGAAGCCCAGGCTGGTGAGAGTCGAGCGGATTTCGTTCACAAACTCGGCATCGCGCAGAAAGAGGCAAGGGAAAGCTTGTTTTGGCTTCGATTGCTGGCCGAATCCAAAATTGTGGGAGATGCAAGACTGAGGTCCCTGGTTAAGGAGACTGAGGAACTGATTGCAGTAGTTACTGCCATTCTGGTGAGTACCAAGAAGGCCCCTTCGAATTGATTTGGAAGTTGCATGCTGTAACATTTCGAATTCATAATTCAGAATTGACATTGCCCTTATGACATCAAACGAGATTAGAACCCGATTTCTGGACTTCTTTGCGAGCCGCGGCCACCGGGTGGTGGCATCATCCTCACTTGTCCCGGCAAATGACCCGACTTTGCTTTTTTCAAATGCAGGAATGAACCAATTCAAAGACGTGTTCCTTGGCCGCGAGCGGCGGGATTATTCGCGCGCCACGACCTCGCAGAAGTGTGTGCGCGCGGGCGGCAAGCACAACGACCTAGAACAGGTCGGCCGCACCACTCGCCATCACACTTTCTTTGAAATGCTCGGTAATTTTTCTTTTGGCGATTACTTTAAGAAGCAAGCTATTCCCTGGGCGTGGGAATTGATCACCAAGGATTTCGCCATCCCCGCTGAAAAACTCTACGTGACGGTGTTCCGGGAAGACGACGAGGCCGAGGAGATTTGGGCGCAGGACGTCGGCGTGCCTCGCGACCGCATTTTCCGCCTGGATGAGCACGAGAACTTTTGGCAGATGGGCGACACGGGGCCTTGTGGGCCATGCTCGGAAATTCATTACGACTTGAGTCCGGCGGCGAGCGACCAGGGGCATGCCGACTGCAAGTTCCCCTGCGACTGCGGCCGCTACGTGGAATTGTGGAACCTGGTGTTCATGCAGTTCAATCGCGACGAGCAGGGCGTAATGACTCCATTGCCGACCCCATCGATTGACACAGGCGCGGGTCTCGAGCGCCTGGCAAGTGTGTTGCAGGGTAAACTCTCCAACTTCGAAACCGACCTATTCCGCCCACTTATCGAGGAAGCCGCAGCCCTCGGCAATGTCGAGTACGGCGCGAACCACGACACCGATGTTTCCCTGCGCATCATCGCCGACCACGCGCGCTCTGCCACGTTCCTGATTTCCGACGGAGTGCTGCCCTCGAACGAGGGCCGCGGGTATGTGCTCCGCCTCATCATGCGCCGCGCCCTTTACCACGGACAAACGCTCGGCCTGAACGAACCATTCCTCTACAAGATCAGCAGCCGCATCGTCGACATGATGAAAGATGCATATCCGGAACTCGTCCAAACCGCGCCCCACGTTGCCAATGCCATCAAGATTGAAGAGGAGCGGTATGCGCAGACGACGCGCCGCGGCCTAGAAGAGCTTGGCGCAACTCTCGTTATCCTGAAGAACGCAGTCGGGGTCAAATTCGGCGAAATCGAGAGTCTGCCCAGTGACAGGCGTGAACGGATCCTTCACGCAATCTCGCGCCCCGAGTTTCGCCAACACCTCAACGCCGTTCAAGGTCCGATGGAGGTCGACACGTCGGAAGTTGCCAGGGTATTGGACTCGGATGTAAGCCTCGCCGAAACTATCCTCGGATGTTTTGCGCGCGGCCGTTTCACCTCGGTCCCCCCGGAGGTGATGGCTGAAATCGGAGAAACTCTGGACGAAGGGAGTGTGTTAGGCATCATTCGAGGGTTGCAGCTTTTTGAGCTCCATGACACTTTTGGGCTGCGCCCGGACTTCGTCGAGGACATCGTCAAGAACTATGGACTTGCGGTTGACCGAAAGGGCTATGAGCTGGCGATGAGATACCAGCGCGAGCGCGCCCGGGCTTCGTGGAAAGGCGCTGAGAAGAAAGTTGCCTCGCCGGTGTTTTTGAAGCTGGCGGAAGATGGAAAGTCGGTATTTGACGGCTACACACAGACAACCTCGTCTGATTGCCGCATTATGGCGTTGGTCGTAAACGGTGAAACTGTTAGTGCGGTGAAGGCCGGCGGCAGCGTCGAAATCATTCTTGACCACACACCGTTCTATGCCGAGTCGGGCGGGCAAGTGGGCGATACGGGCCACCTTGTTGCACCGGCAACGGACCACGAAGTTGCGCACATTCAAAATACATATCATCCGGTGAGTGGATTGACCGTACACAAAGCGGTTGCGCGCGAGGGATTTCGCATGGGAGACGTGGTCACCGCCGTGGTTGATGCCGATCGACGGAATGCGACGCGACGGAACCACACGGCGACGCACCTGCTCCATGCTGCATTGCGGAAGACGCTGGGGACGCATGTAAAACAAGCCGGTTCGCTGGTTGCGCCGGACCGCTTACGCTTCGACTTCACCCATTACACCGGAGTAGGGGAGCAAGACCTGCTCGACATCGAGGACCTGGTGAATGACCTAATCCTCAAGAATGAAGAGGTTGTGACGACGGTCATGGACCTGGACGCGGCGGTAAACACGGGAGCCATGGCGTTGTTTGGGGAGAAGTACGCGGACCAGGTGCGCGTGCTCACCATTGATGATTTTTCGAAGGAACTCTGCGGCGGCACGCACGTACGACGGACGGGTGACATCGGCCTCTTCAAAGTTCTCTCCGAGGGCAGCGTAGCGGCGGGCACTCGCCGTATCGAGGCAGTGACGGGCACCGGTGTGCTCGAACAATTGCGGCGCCAAAGCCAGTCGCTCGCGCAGGCATCGGAGGCTTTGCGGGCGAAGCCTGAAGCATTGATTGAGGCCATTGAGAAACTCACCGAAAGTGAGAAAAAGCTCCGTAAGGAGTTGGAGGCGCAACAAATGAAGCGTGCGGCTTCCGCTGCGGGCGACCTCGCGCAGCAAGCACGCGAGATCAAAGGCGTGCGTGTGGTTGCGGCGCGGGTCGAGGTGACGGACCGCTCCGCCATGCGGCAGATGGTAGACGACCTGCGCGGAAAGTTACAATCCGGCGTGATCGTGCTGGGCAGCGTCGCGGAGGGAAGAGTTTCCCTCATTGCTGCCGTGACGAAAGACCTCACTGCAAAGCTCGACGCCGGCAAGATCGTGAAGCAGGCGGCGGCGTATGTGGAAGGCTCCGGCGGCGGCCGCAAAGACCTGGCGGAAGCCGGCGGTAAGAACCCCGCGAAGCTTGACGAATCCATCCAAGCCGTCCCGGGCATCATCGAGCAGATGCTTTAGCCAGGATTTTCCCCGACGTAAGACAATCGGATGGGTTGTCCCTCCGCAATTGATGCGGCCGTCATCGCGACAAAGACGAAAACAAAAGACGAGGAGCGTTGTGCCTGAGCGCGCGCGGTTGTATATTACTGCCGTCCCGAATCATCAGGTAAGCGAAATGAAAATTGACCAAAGGGGTCGGCAATGCGGCGAATTCGCGTAGCTCTGATTTTATCGATATTGCTCGTGGGTAGCAGCGACGCCGCAGCGCAAACTCCGATGACTTTTCGGGTTTTGTGTGGCGTCACAGATGCGACCCCGACGCGCTGGGACGGGTCGCTGAAGATCAAGAACGCGGGCACCTACACTGTAGAGGGCTGGCGTTTTGAAGCCGACGATAGCATGACCGGTAATCACTTTCATTTCTCCACCCGCGCTGAGCGCAGGTTTGGCGAATCCGAGGGGAGAACCATTGCTGCCAACGGCCTCATCATTACCGCCAGCGCGGTGACGGAAAATAGCGAGTTTGACTTCAAGACTGCACAAGGGGGATTCAGTTTCAGTGCCTCGGAAATTCCCTACGCCCAGGGGATGTATGAGCTGGATAGACGGGTCTATGTGGATCGAATCCCTGTGGCAGCGCGCCTGACGCATACTCGAGAGGAGGAAGATTATCCCTCCATCGCTTCCGGCCCCAATGGCGACGTGTGGCTCGCCTACATGCAGTTTCATCATAGCCCCGATGCGGACAAACTCCGGGCGGCGATTTCCGAGCAGCCCAAAGATTTCAAGCAGTATGCCGAGCCCGCGGGCGGCGACCAGATCTGGGCGCGAAAATATTCGGCAGGGAACTGGGCGGAACCGATCGCTATAACGCCATCTGGGGGTGACCTCTATAAAACCGCCGTCGCGGTGGACGGGCGCGGACGGGCGTGGGTTTTCTGGTCACAAAACGACAATGGTAATTTCGACATTTTCGCGCGCGTCGTGGACGCCGCGGGAGCAAAGGAGCAAGTGCGGATATCGAAGGAGGCCGGTGCGGATATTGATCCCGTGGCCACGACGGACGCAAGCGGCAGCGTGTGGGTGGCGTGGCAAGGATGGCGCGATGGCGTCGCCGCAATTTACGTGGCCCACCAGGAGGGCAGGGGATTCTCCCAGCCGGTAAAGATTTCCAATTCGAGCAAGAATGATTGGGACCCCTCGATCGCTGCGGACAAGACGGGTCGCGTGGCGGTGGCCTGGGATTCCTACCGCAACGGCAACTATGACGTTTATGCTCGCACTGATTCCGGCGGCGCGTGGGGCGATGATATTCCTGTTGCGGCCACGGCACGATACGAAGCATATCCTTCTATTGCGTATGATCCCGGTGGACGATTATGGATTGCTTACGAAGAGGGCGGAAGAGGCTGGGGGAAAGACTTTGGCGCGTATGCCACCGCGGGCATTTCGCTTTACCAGGGGCGGCGGATTGCGCTGCGAGGGATGGAGCCCGACGGCCGCTTGGTGGCGCCCGATGTTTCCTTTGAATCAAAGTTGGTGGGGGCACCGAGTTCCCGCCCCGACCTCCCTGGCCACCAGAGTGACACGGCGGCTTTGGATCCTGACATTGGCAACGCCAGGCACCGGGCCGACAGCGATGGGGTCGCGAACTACTACGCAACGGCGAAGAATACCCTGCCGCGCTTGGTGGTGGATGGCGCGGGGCGTATGTGGCTCGCGTTCCGCTCTCCCCATCCCTCTTGGTGGAATCCGATTGGGACGGTGTGGACCGAGTACCTGGTTTCCTTTAATGGCAAGGAATGGACCCGGCCGATCTTCCTAAATCACACCGATAACATTCTGGACAACCGCCCCGCGTTGGCGGCGGTCGCGAATGGCGAGCTGCTGATTGTGAACTCGTCCGATGGGCGGCGAAGCCTTAAGCCGTCCGAGGGGAATTCAAATCAATATAGCCTGACGCAGAGCCCTTTCGCGGACCCATACGAAAATGATCTTTGGAGCAACGAAATTAGGTTGGGGCCGATGGCCAAGGAGATTTCGGTCGTAACTGCGGGCCTTGGGTCCAGGCCGGAACCGCCGACGATTGATGCCCCCAATGTGGCGGCCATCCAGGCCATCCACGAGTACCGGGGCGGGGCGGAAGGAAATCTGCGCATCGTGCGCGGAGAGTTCCATCGTCATAGCGAGATTTCGATGGACGGTGGAGACGACGGCACGCTCATCGATCAATGGCGCTATGTTCTGGACGCCGCGGCGATGGATTGGGTCGGCTGCTGCGATCACGACAACGGCGCCGGACGGGAATACTCCTGGTGGATTACGCAGAAGCTCACCGACATTTTCTATTCGCCAGGCAGGTTCGTTCCGATGTTTTCCTATGAACGCAGCGTCGGATATCCGGAAGGCCACCGGAACGTGATTTTCGTGCAGCGGGGGATTCGCCCTCTTCCGCGCTATAAGAGTTCCACCATCTCAAGCGCGCCCAAGAGCGACCAGCCGGCACACGCGGTCGACACGCAGATGCTTTACATGTACCTGAAGCAGTTTGACGGCATTACGGCTTCGCACACCAGCGCTACCGGAATGGGCACGGATTGGCGCGACAATGACTCGAGCGCCGAGCCCGTGGTGGAGATCTATCAAGGCGATCGCCAGAATTACGAAATGCCCGATGCCCCTCGTGCCCCCCGAGCGCAGGACTCCATTGGAGGCTGGCGGCCGAAGGGTTTCATTAACCTCGCTTTGGACAAGGGTTACCGGCTGGGGTTTGAGGCAAGCTCCGACCACGTTTCCACCCACCTCAGCTATGCGAACCTCTACGTCAAAGATCTGACGCGCGAGTCGGTTCTGGATGCCCTCAAGAAACGCCACGTTTACGCCTCGACCGATGACATCCTTGCCGACGTCGAATGCGGAACGCACATGATGGGCGATGAATTCTCTACGGCGGATCCGCCTACCCTGAAGATCAAGCTCCGCGGCACTTCCCAATTCGCCAAAGTGACCATCGTTCGCGACGGCAAGTTTGTGTACTCGGCTTCACCCAATACCCAGGAGGTGGAGTTCTCCTGGCGAGATAACCAACCCAATAAAAATCAAATGAGTTATTACTACGTGCGGGGCGAGCAAGACAACGGCGAACTGGTTTGGGCTTCCCCAATGTGGATTAAGTACACAGGCCAGTAAATTATGAATTATGAATTATGAATGATGAAATGATTGCGGTGCACGCCTTGATCCCACTGAGCACAAGATGGACGAGAGCCGCCGGGGGGCAAGTTCTTTCAATTCATAATTCATAATTCAGAATTCATAATTATGAAAGATGCCTGGAAAGAGCGAATTGTTTATTACGGTTTCGCGGCCGCAGTGGGCGCGCTTCTGTTGCTCAATTTTCTGGGGATCTTCAGGACCTTTTTCGGGATTGACACTGCAATTCTGATTGCGCTCCTGGCGGGCTACAAAACTTTCTACAACTCTCTTTCCGCTTTGCTGGAGAAACGAATTTCCGCGGACCTGGCGATTTGCGTCGCGGTGGTTGCTGCCTTGTGCGTGGGCCAGAATCTTGCCGCCGCTGAGGCCATGTTCATTGTGCTGGTTGGCGAGGGGCTGGAATCGTACGCGGCCGGCCGCACCACGGACGCCATCGAGCGCTTTGTGGAGCAAATGCCTCGGACGGCCACACTCCTCCGCAACGGGCGTGAGGAAACCATTGCGGCGGAGCTGCTGATACCCGGCGACTTGGTGCTGGTGCGTAGCGGCGAGCGCATCCCCGCCGATGGCGTGATTGACTCCGGCGTGTCCACCATCGATGAAAGCTCGGTGACGGGTGAGCCTTTGCCGCAGGACAAAGCCCCGGGCGACGAGGTGTTTTCCGGCACGCTCAACGGAAATGCGCTCCTGCGGATTCGCGTCGCACGCAGCGGGGCGAATACGACGCTGGCGCGTGTCATTGAGTTGGTAAAGGAGGCGCAGCAGCGGCGCTCGGCGGTGGAACGTCTGGCAGACCGCTATGCCAGATTCTTCCTCCCCGCGCTGCTCGTGGCGGCCGGGCTCACCTTTTTCTTTACGCGCGACTGGCTGCGTACCGTGGCCGTGCTCATCGTCGCCTGCCCGTGCGCGCTCATCCTTGCCACTCCCACCGCGATGGTGGCAGCGATGGGCGGACTGGCACGGCGAGGTATCCTAGTCCGCGGCGCAGCGGTGCTGGAGCGTGCGGCCAAGACCAATATGGTGGTCTTCGACAAAACGGGAACGATCACGGAAGGCCGCTTCGCCATCCTCCGGATTCTCCCGCTGGCATGTTCTGAAGAGGAGGTGCTGGTTCTGGCGGCCGCGGCGGAGCGAGCTTCCAGCCACCCGTTGGCGCGAGCGATTGTGGAAGAGGCCGCGCACCGCAATCTGGCGGTACCTGAGCCGGATGGGGCGGGAATTGTTCCCGGCCGCGGTGCGACGTGCAAATTGGGTGACCGGGAGATTCGCGCCGGCAACGCCGCATTCCTCGCCGAGGCTGGAATAGAGGGGGCGGGACCGCTGCTCGAAGAAGCCGATGCGGCGGGCGCCACGGCCATCCTGGTCGCGGACGGACAGCACTTGGCCGGCGCAATTCTTCTGCGCGACCAAATCCGCCGCGGAGTGGCGGAAGCACTGGCAGGCCTGCGCGAGCTGGGCCTCGCGGATCAGATCATCCTAACGGGCGACCGCAAGCGCGCGGCAGAGGTGATTGCACGCGAGGTTGGTATTTCGCACGTGGAAGCGGAGTTGCTGCCCGCGCAAAAGCTCGAACGCATCCAAGCTCTTACCTCTTCCGGCCGCCATCCGGCGATGGTGGGTGATGGCGTGAATGACGCGCCGGCGCTCGCCAGCGCCACCGTGGGCATCGCGGTCTCCGGCGCGAGCGACATCACGGCCCAGGCCGCGGACGCCGTATATCTGCCCCAATCTTTGGAGATCCTTCCGGAATTCTTTCGCGTCAGCCGCCGCGCGGTGAGGACTGCGTGGCAGAACATCATTCTGTTTGCCGCGATCTTTAACGCCGCCGCGGTGGTTCTGGCGGCCACTGCCGTAATTGGCCCGGTGGGAGCGGCGGTAACGCATCAGCTTTCTTCCTTCCTGGTCATGATGAATTCACTGCGGCTGCTCCGCTCGCCCTCGGGCGGAGAGTCGAGCTTGCGCTGCTGGTGGTCGCGCCTTCTTGCCTCCCTACAGCTTCCGCATCGTGTGGCCGCCGTGCGGGAGACGGCTAGCCGATTTGAATTCGGGATCCTCATGGGTTGGCTCATTGCCAATTGGCCGCGCATGCGCAAACGGCTGGTGCTAGCGGTCCTGGCCCTTTACGTTGGCAGCGGGTTCTACATTCTGAGCCCCGATGAGAGCGGCGTGATTGAACGGTTCGGGCGCAAGATGGTTCCTTATCGCGAACCCGGCCTGCATTACAAGCTGCCATGGCCCGTGGATTCTCTCACGCGAATCAAGGCGCGACGTGTGCGTGTGGTGGAGATCGGATTCCGGACGGTTGCCACGACGGCGGAAAACGAGCCGACGACCTATGAGTGGAATGCGCAACATAGTACCGGCCGCTACCAGAAAGTGCCGGAGGAATCCGCCATGCTGACCGGGGATCAGAACATGATCGAGCTTTACGCCACGGTCCATTACGTCCCCTTGCATCCGGATGATTTTCTCTTTCGCCAGTTGGACGGCGACGGGACGGTGCGAACGGCGGGGGAATCGGTGATTCAATCGGTCGTCACGTCATCGTCGCTCGACGCGGTGCTCACCGAGGGCCGCCGCGAGCTTGAGCAGCGAGCGCGGACCGAATTGCAGCGCTGCCTTGATCAATATGAAGCGGGGGTCCAGGTTTTGGAGGTGAAGCTCGAAGACGTGCATCCGGCGCTGGAAGTTGTGGATGCGTTTCGCGAGGTTTCCGACGCTTTCGAAGAGAAGAACCGCCTGATTAACGAAGCAGAGGGCTACCGCAACGAACAGGTTGCCCTGGCGCAAGGAAACGCCAAGGCGGGGCTGGAAAACGCCCGTGGTTACAGCCTCGGACGTAAGACTCGCGCCGAAGGTGACGCCCGCCACTTCCTGTCTGCGGAAGCAGCTTATCGCGCGGCGCCGGAAGCCACGCAGTCGCGCTTGTATTTGGAAACGATGGAAGAAGTATTGCCCGGAAAGAAGAAACTGATTATTGACACGAGGGCTGGCCGTCGGCAGTTGATGCTGCTGCGCGACGGAATCGCCTTGCCCAACGGGCTGCGCCCTCTGCCGGAGTAGGAAATGATGATTCAACAACGGAAGATTCAGATCGCGGCCGTGGCCGGTGGGCTGCTCCTTGTTTACCTCACGTTTTATACCACGCGGGAGACAGAGTTCGCCCTGATCACACAATTCGGGCGTCCTGTGCGAACCGTGGTGAACGCGGGTTTGCACGTGAAATGGCCGTTCCAATCCATCCTGCACTTTGACCGCCGGCTGCGAGTTTACGATCCCCGGCCATCGGAGTTCCTCACCCGCGACAAGAAGAATCTGGTGATTGAAAACTACGTCGCATGGCGCATTGAGGACCCGGACCTCTTCGTGAAAAGTGTTGGCGACACTGCCTCAGCGGAAATGCGCCTGCACGACATCATTTGGTCCGGCCTTTCCGCCGCGCTCGGCACGCTTGACCTGGAATCACTGGTCTCCGCGTCGGTGGACAAAGTGCAGGCGGCATCGATGCTCGATCTGCTGACCACACGAGCCGATCGCACTGCCCTGGCGCAATATGGTATCCGCGTCGTGGACGTTCGCATTAAGCGATTGAACCTTCCGGAACAGAACAAGCAGAGCGTGTTCGCGCGTATGCGGGCCGAACGCGAGCGCATCGCCATGCAGTACCGCGCAGAGGGTGAAGAGCAGGCGCTGGTGATTCGCGCAGGCACCGACCGGGAGAAAGAGGCGATTCTTTCCGCTGCCTACAAGGACGCCGAAACGATTCGGGGCGAGGGCGACGCCGAGGCCACACGCATTTACGGGGAAGCCTATTCCAAGAATCCTCGCTTCTATAAATTGGTTCGAACCCTCGAATCCTACAAGAAGGTGCTCGACGATAAGACGACGATCATTCTGAATTCGGATTCCGCGCTGCTGAAGGTCTTGACGCAAGGCGAGGCTGGGGTGAAGTAGGGCCGATCGGCGTTCGGTCCTTTGCTGGCTTCAGGCAGGAGTGACATGAGTTCGGTATTGCTGGCTGCTCCCGAAAAGGTCAAGGAGGCCCCGAGGTTTTCGCGCGGGCGCCGCTGGGCGCTGGGGTTCCTTGGCGCTTGGCTGCTTACGGGTATCTTTCTCGTGGCCCCAGAACAGCAAGCCGTCGTGACGACGTGGGGAGCGGTGACTTCGCCGCGAGTTCTGCCCGGCCTGCACTACGCGCTGCCTTGGCCAATCCAGGAGGTGTATAAACTCAAAGTTCATCAGCTTCGCCGCACGATGATTGGCGGCGACGCGGCGGATATCCCTCTCGGACGCATGCAGCCTGGCGCCTCCGAGTTCCTGAGCGGGGACCAGAACCTACTCAACGTACGTGTAGTCGCCCAGTATTCGGTCAGCGAGCCGCGCGACTATCTTTTTCAAACCGCCGACGTCGACCGGGTGGTGAGCGCGGCAGTGGAGTCGGAGTTGGCCCGACGCCTGGCGCACACCGCCGTAGACAACATCATGACCACGGATAAGGTGGCGATTCAAAATGATGTGTTGGCGGCCGCGCAGAAATGTTTGGAGGATTACCGGGTCGGTGTTTCGCTTTCCAGCATCAATATCGAAAGCGTGGCTCCGCCGCCCGACGCTGCGGATGCCTTCCGCGATGTGGCAGGGGCGCGTGCTGACGCCTTGCGCTTGGTCAATGAGGCGCAGGGGTACGCGAACGACCTCCTGCCCCGCGCCCACGGCGAAGCGGCGCAGATGGAGCAGGCAGCTCAGGCTTACAAGGAAGGGAAGGTCAACAGGGCGATGGGTGACGCAGCGAGGTTTGACGCCGTGGCGGCCGAATACACTAAGGCCCCGGAAGTTACCAGCACGCGCGTTTACGTCGAGGCGATGGAGAAAATCCTTCCCCAGTTGCGTAAATTGATTGTTGATTCGAGCGGTAATTTTGACTTATCGATCGTCGGAAAAGATGAAAGCCCCGGAACCCCGGCAAAATGATCCGCCGAAAAGACGCAAAGACCATCCTCACCGTGACCGTGCTGCTGGGTGTTTTCGCCGTCACCCTGCTGCGCTCGAACCACTGGCAGATGCCGTCTTCGTGGAAGGCGTGGAGGGCCGGCACGGCGAAGCCCGCCCCTTCGAGCCCGGAGGACGGAATTTACGCGATGTTTGACGCCGCTCGCACCGGTGACGCGCAAGCTTACCTCGACTGCTTTTCCGGTACGCTCCGCGACCAGTTGGCGGCCACCGCCAGGGAGGGCGCAAAGTTCAAAGAGTATTTGATCAGCCAGAATTCGGCCGTGCAGGGCATGGCCGTCACCCTAACCGACCGGCCCAATGCCGATGAAGCCCGGGCGCGGGTGGAGTACGTCTACAGCGATCACAACGAGGTGCAGAACGTCCGTCTGAAGAGGGAAGGCCCGCGCTGGAAGATCACCAATATCGACGGAGCGCAACCCATCCAGCCCATTGTACCTTACGGGGCCAAGGCGACGGATTGAGTCGCGATCTCGTTCGGCCATGCAGGCGAAGGGTTCGCGGAGCCAAATAGGGTTAGGACAGTAAGACGCAAAACGCGTGGTCCACCTGTGGACTCCGATATGGACTCGCTGTTGACTGGTTCGGTTCACAGCATAGGGGGGCATTATAATTCGGCACGGATGAACGAAGAGGGCCTTCTTCCACACCTCGCATAGGTGCGGTTCTTGGTAATCTTGACCCGACATAAACCCACGAAGGCGAAGTGTGTCCAAGATTCCAATACAGATTGCCACTAGAATCCAGGTCGGAGTTTGTTTGTATCAGTGAGGAAGCTGTCGAGACGAGGAGGTTGTCGCGGAAGATTTTGGCGGCACTGGGAGCGACATCGGCCCCGTTTACGATCGCAGCGGTATTGACCGGAGGGTCCCAATAGATGGTGTTGCCATAGATTTCTACGCCGTCATGGGAATATCAAAGAGAGAGTCAGCCGCGGGGGCCACGACGCGGTCGGTGATTTTGCACGCCAATCCCAAGTGCGTGGCAAAGTCAGACGAGCGCGCCATCCAACCAGTTGACGACTGCCTCCTCCATGGAGGGGGTAAAGGAATTGAACGCCAAGGGCATTTGCAACTGGAGCGCGTCTTCATTCCCCAGGCGGGTGTAAACCTTTCTGGATTGTTCTACCTCGAACTGCACATCGGCGACCGGCGCATAGCGATCCAGGGTGGGGGCGACGATCAAGGTACGCCGGGGTGCAATGGCAGCCAGCACCTCATCAAAGTCAAAGGGCAAGCGACTTTCCTGCCCAACAAAGAATCCGAGACGAGGGAGCAGCCCATGCAGGTGAGAATAATGCTGCACGCCTTCAGTTCCTTTCTCCGCCCTGCTCAGGCGCAAGGGATCGACGCCGCAGACCGCTGCGACGCCCTTGACGCGCTCATCCAATGCGGCGGTTACGAGTCCCACCTTGGCGCCCAGGGCATACCCCACCAGGTAAATGCGCGACGAATCCACTGCCTCGAGCGCGGCAACGGCATCCACTGCGGCACGAGTGTCGGTAACCATTTTTCCCAGCAAGGACCATTTCGGGTAGCGCTGGCAGAAAAAGCGCGCATCGCGCACGCGAGTGCCGAAGCCAATCTGGTCAAAGGCCAGAACCGCAAAACCCCGCTGGATCAAGGAAGCAAAAAACGGCTGGGTGTCGCGCGAATAACCGGTCGGATACGAGTAAGGGTGCATCCAAACCACCACGGGCCAGTGGCTCCCGCGCGGTGATCCGTCCGCGTCGATGGGGAAATAGAAGTCGGCCTTTAAATCGTCGCCGTAGCCCAAACCCACGGCTCCCATCAATGGGTTCTTGAAGGGCCGGCCCAGCACGAGGGATACCCATCCCCCGTCCGCCATAACCGCACCTTGGAGCTCGTGGCGGACGGGAAAGCGAACCCCCGGGGGCTCGTCTCCCATCGCCCAATTGATCTTCTGAAGGATGGCTTGCCTGGTCGCGTCACTCCAATGCGCGGCGAGATCGCGTTGATCTGCCGAGGGAAACTTCGAAAGGTTAAGCGTCTCGGTCTTCTTCCACTGCTCAAAAGTGTAGCCGTTCACCCACACTTCGCGCCGCGGGTAAGTCTGGCGGCCGAAGAGGGTGTCGAGGAAATCACAGAAAATTCCGATGTCTTCCGCCGTGGTGGAGTGTTCACCTTCGCGCAGATTCATCCAAACCTTATCTTCGTGGCCAAGAAACCGATAGACCTTCTCGACGTGGGGAAAGGCGTGTTCAAAGCCAAAAGAATTCCCTTCTTGCTCCGTGTAAGCCGAGTACATAAAAAGACCGCGTGGTGCCACCATTGCCATCAGGGCATGCTGGTCCACGGGAAGCTTATGTTCCCTGCCCGCGAAGAAACGCAGTCGCGGATGAAACCAATGCGGGAAGACACCGGTGATCTGCTCGATACTTTCGTTCACGAACATGTCGGTGGTGTAGCGCCAGGGATCGCACTCACCGGTGTTGCCGCTGGACGCGATGACGGCAGCGATGCGGTCGTCGAATGCCGCCGCCAGCAGAGCTTGTTTGCCATTGCGTGAGTGGCCGGCGATGGCGATCTTCTGTTTATCGACCTCGGGAAGCGTTTGCAAATAGTCGACGGCGCGCATGCCGGCCCATGCCCAGCGTGCCATGCACGAAAAGTCAAACTCCGGGTAGACGTCGATGAATCGATCCGAGTCATCAGTCGGGCCGAAAATTGGATCGCCGGCAAAGTAGATGCAGCCCATATAGCCACGCCGGACTGCGGTGGCCACCCACGGCCAGGTGCGCGGATGGTTGGTGAGGAAAACGGGAAACGGCCCTTTCCCAGGAGGGATGATTAACTGCACGCGCAAGGTTCCGCGGTGGTCAGGACCAAACTCCAGGCGAACATCCCGGATGGTCAGCTTCCCGTCAGTCTCGCTTTCCGTAATCACACTGCGAAGATTGTCAGGCTGCGGCGGCATCTTTCCAAAAACCCACTGCTCAAATTGCGCCCGAATTTCCTGGCGCTTTTGCTTCCATTGTCCCCGAGTCTGGACGCCTTCGAGCGGGTCGACGAGGAAAGGTGTGGACGGCATGGCATCGAAATCCGGCGGGAGCTCGCCCGTGCGCTTAAGCCAGTCTTCCCAAGATTTGTCGTGGGCATTCATCCTTCCGGTGATTTCCACTTGGCGACGCGGAAGAATCTTGAGGAGTACATCGAGTGCCTCCCGCCGCTTGTCCGTCGCATCCACGGCAGCCGTAGCGGGTTGGGGATGGGCGTGGGCGTCCGTCGCGAGTGTCGAAGCGCCGGCCGCCAACGTGGCGGTCTGGGCGATGAAATCTCGACGTGTGATTTTTTTCATATATTTACCATCTCTTCCAAACTCGAATCTCGCTTTCTCCGGCATGCGATCCAGGACTTCCATTCTGGCATCCCGAGCCACTTCAGTATATAGCCGTGTGTCATCAAAGAAACTCCCACGAGAAGACGTGTGCCGCGCACAACTGCCAAGGCTGTGACCGGATACGATACTGCGGAGCTTCCCACGATTGATGGCCTCCTCTCCTGCGTGTGGAAGGACGACTTCCCAGGGACAAACTCCTCTTAACGCGTTACACTTCCATACATGACCGGCAAGCGCCGTTTTGAAGAGCAACTCGCTGCTTTGGAGCAACTCCGTGTCGAGCCGCCTCAGGCGTCGATCGAACCGCTACGCAAGGCACTCACCCATCGCAGCAATTACATTGTCGCCAAGGCTGCTGATTTGGTCCGCGAATTCCGCCTGCCCGAGTTGATCCCCGAGTTACTTGTCGCCTTCGACCGTTGCTTCGGAAATCCCATCAAGACTGACCCCCAGTGCTGGGCAAAGAACGCGATAAGCCGCGCCCTGGCCGCGCTCGAGTTTCAGGACGCATCGATCTTCCTTCGCGGTATGCGTCACATACAGCTTGAGCCCGTTTGGGGCGGGCATTCCGATACCGCCGCCACCTTGCGGGCGACGTGCGCCCTCGCTCTAGTACCATGCCGCAGTCTCCCGGAATCGGATCTGCTGACTTATCTCATCGAACTCTTCGCCGACAAGGATAAGTCCGTCCGTGTGGAGGCGATCCGCGCTGTCGAGCAGGTCGGCTCACCCTCCGCGGCACTTCTGCTGCGCCTTAGGGCGACTCTTGCCGGCGACGAACCGGAAGTCCTCGGAGCGTGCTACAACGGCATCCTGCGCTTGGACGGCACGGCGGCGATTCCCTGGATCAGTCGCTTCCTCGCTACTGCCGATGACGCTGCGGCGGAAGCAGCCTTGGCCATTGCCGCCGACCGCTCCCCTCAGGCGTTTGCTGCCTTACGCGAACGTTTCCTTCAGGAACACGACCCTTGGTTCCAGGCCGTCCTGCTTTCCGCCATCGGTCTAACCCGGCAGCAGACGGGACTTGATTTCCTGCTCCACCTTGTCCGGACGGAATCTCCCCATGCGGAGGCTGCTATCGAGGCCATTTTCCGTTCAATGCCCTCCGCGGAAATCACCAGCCAACTTGAATCGATGGTTTCCGGCAATCCACGCCTCGCTCGCGCCTTTGCCGCGCATCGAGCCGCATCCTCTTGACCTGCGCCTGCCTTGAGGCAAATTCCTTTCCGTTTACGCTATCTGAGTAGTGGCCCCCGGGGACGAATGCGAGGAGTCAGCCCCGGACACGCGTCGGCGAAGAATCCGACCCGAGCTACGACAAGTGGCTCGAAAAGGAGTATTATCGCGGCTTTCAATCCGGCAAGAATTTATCGGGTTAGCGCCACAGGGAGAACTTATATGAAGAAAGAATCAGGATCGGCTTCTCACGGGACGGTTTTCAAGGTAGCAGTAGTTTTAATTGTCCTTTTTGGGCTGGTCGTTCTTCGGCATGGACTATCCAGAAGGAACGTCCGGCCCACTGAGACTTTGGACCCCGGCACCACACCTGCTGACACTTCCGAGACGGGTAACACACCCGATGATCCTTCCGAGGCGGACGCCCGGCCCACACAGCGCGCGTCGAGGGCTTCCCGTGCCGCTCCGGTCAGGGTCCAACCGTTCCGCGGTCAATACTGCGCATCCGTCGGACCTCCGGGCTGGGCCGTTATTGACGAAAACCCTCAACGGTCGAGCTTCGGTGCGGATCTCGCGAGTGGGGACCGGCTGGCATTTGCCGCCTATTCTATATTCCCAGCCGGCTCGATCGCTCCTCCCGGCTTTGAGACGCCCAGCCGCGCGGTGACCAGTACGCTGACGAATTTCGGCACCATTCAAGTCCGATTCGGTAGCCACCGGCAACTGGCGCCGAACGTCTTTCTGCTCGATTATGTGAGTGCCACGAACCATGGTGTGGCTTTCTATCAGGTGATTCCCGCCGGCGCTGACGGGTACATGATCGTGATGCGCATGGCCGGTACGGGAACCTCGCCTGGGCAGTGGGAGAAGCGGGGGGCCGAAGCGATGGCGGTGGCGCGCTCGCTGGTGTGCCAGGTGCCCATTGTTCCCGCCGGGCCCGACCCCCCGGGGCTGAATGCGAAGACTGAAGGCGGGTCAAACAACGGCGACGAATCCGACACCCTCTACAATACGTGGCTTGAACGGGAGTACTATCACAATCCCCAAAACGGCGAGAATTATTGGGTGAGCCCCAGCGAGAATTATTCCCAAACCGGACCCGATGGCCCTGGTTACTATGCGACTTACGGGGGCAACCTCATTAAGCTCGCTCCTGGCTACGCCCAATAGGGCTGCGGAACAGGCTACAGGGAACAGGAAAGCGTCTTCTAGCACCGGAGGGCGGCAGGAGAGGCGAGCAATATGCGCGGAGGCTGGTGGAGGTGGGTGGTTTTGGCAGGAATGGTCTGGCTCAGTATGAGCTACGGGTGGGCGCAGACCAAGGTCATGACGGTGTCGCTGAAACCGTATGGGTGGATGTCTCAGGAGGAGCTTTCCGTACAACACCCCGACCCCGAGCGCCAAGGATGGACAACCTCCGGACCGCCGGGCGGCATGGCTTGGCGCGGAGTGGGAGAGGTGGCGGTGGATGGGCGGGGCCACGTCTATGTCGGGCTGCCGATTTGGGCAAGCGGAGCAGCGCCGATGAGTGCGGCGCGGGGAGTGGGAGACAAGCTCCGCGTATTGGTGCTGAACGCCCGGGTTAAAGGCGCCGTGGAACGTACGATGGACTTCCCCACCCGCTCGCTCGACAGGCTTGACCTGCGGCTGGCTGCGGATGGGACGCTGCTGCTGGTCGCAGACGACAAGCTGATGCGGGTGGGCGCGGACGGACGGCCGACTCTCGAGTTGGCACTGCCCAATGCGGAGAAAGAATACGAACCGTGGTACCTCGAGAGTTCTACCACCGGGCGCACAGTGCGCGTTCGGTTCAATTCGAAGACCTCCATGCTGGTGGATACTCAGACCCTGACGGTGCTGAAACGCTGCCAGGAGTCGGACGACATGAACGATACCGGCGGGATGACGGATGACCTGGAACTCGCATCCCAGGTGGAAACGACGCAACCCGACCTGACGTACGGGCTGGAACGGGAGGTGTTCTGCGAGAAAAGGGAGCGTCTGCGGCAGTTTGGGGACATCGCCTTTTGGCCGTCGGTGTTGGATGATGAGCGCTTTCTGGCGATTGGGACCGAAACGATCGCACTGCGGAAACTGAGCGGAGAAACGCTATGGACCAGCCGGGCTCCCGCCGGACGGATGCTGGATGGGGACCGGTTGAGCCGGGATGGTAGCCGGGTGGCGGCGCGGTTGTTGCGCGGCGTGCTCTACCACGAGCCGGTGAATTGGGACGGAAATGGGACGCCGACGAATGTCTTCAAGCTGGTGCAGTTCAGCCGGCCGAGGACGAGGACAGTGGAGGTAGAGGATTCCATAGCCGTCTGGGAGGTGGCAACCGGGCGGCTGGTGGGGCACGCGCCGGTGCAGAGTGAGCCGGGGGGTGGGTACTTTAAGCAGAACTCGTCATTTGCCTTGAGCCCGGACGGGCGGCTATTGGCGGTGCTCCAGGATGGATTAGTGATCCTGTGGAGGATGTGACCGGATGTGGCGATAGAGGGCGTGCTGCGCGCGTGGTGCGGAGGTGGGACAACGTGCGGCGGCCCTCGCCCACGGGGTTCTTCCTCTTACCCTGGCGGTTGTTCACGGGCAGATCGTCCCCCTCTTCGTAGCGCCTTCAGCAAGCTTTGCGGGCAGAAATCCCCTTACTGCCCCTGTTGGCGACCGGTAACCAACGACGGCGAGTCGATGCGAATTTCCGCGAGTTCCTTGATCAAGTCCGCCGCCCACCGGTAAATATTGAATTCCCGGATCGCCTGCCGCATGCGTCGCATCCGCGCCTTTTTTTCTTCGGGATCCATTTCCAGGGCGAAGCGCATGGCCTCAGCCAACTGTTCGACGTCGTAAGGGTTCACCACCAGGGCATCGCGCAACTCACCGCTCGCGCCGGCAAAACGGCTAAGGATGAGAACGCCTTCGTCGTCTTCGCGCGCGGCAACGAATTCCTTGGCCACCAGATTCATGCCGTCGTGGAGAGAAGTCACCAGGCACAGGTCGGCGGCTCGATAATATTGTTCGATCTCGCGGTGCGTGTGGTGCCGCTTGATAAAAACGATCGGGCGCCAGTTGCCCCGCTGCCAGCGCCAGTTGATTCGATCCACCTCGGATTCAACTTCCCCCATCAAGTCCTGGTAGCGTTTGATGTGCGTGCGGCTGGGCGCGCCGATCTGCACAAACGTAAACTGCCCCTGATAGACGGGATATTTTTCCAGGAAGCGTTCGATGCCGCGAAGACGCTCCACAATTCCTTTCGTGTAGTCCACACGGTCAACGCCAACACCCATGAACGTGGCTTCCACACCCAAATCCTTGAACAATGCGGCGCGTTCCCGATAGACCGACCCGGCGGGCGCTCGGGAATCGCTTCCGGATTCCGAGAGGGCAACGCTGATCGGAAACGGCCGCACCCGGGTGAGGTGGCCGCCCCGGTTGACGGTGAAGCGTTCCCAATCCACGCGCGCCTCCAGCGCGCCGTCCACGGTTTCCAAAAAGAAATTGCAGTGCGCCTGAATATGAAAGCCGACGAGATCGGCGCCTAACAACCCTTCCAACAGGTCTCGTTGCCAGGGGCAAATTCCGAATGCCTGCGGGTTAGGCCAAGGTATGTGCCAGAAGATGGCCACGCGAACATCCGGCCGCCGCTCTTTGATGAGGCGAGGCACCAAGGCAAAATGATAATCCTGCACGAGCACCGCGGGTTCCACGGTCCCTTCCATTTCCTCCAGGAGAGCATCAGCAAACTTACGGTTCACCTGTTGATAGTCTTGCCAGTCCGAACTCCGGAACGTGGGGCGTGTGTGGGCGATGTGACAGAGCGGCCACAGCCCCTCGTTGGCGAAGCCATAGTAGTAGCCTTCTTCTTGTTCCTTGGAAAGCCAAACGCGGCGCAGCGTGTACCGAGGCTCGTCGGGAGGTACGCGCAGACGGTCATGCTCCATCAAGGCCTCGCGGTCCGCATCGCCGGACCCATGGGCCACCCAGGTTCCGTCACAGGCGCAGAGAATTGGTTCGAGCGCGGTCACCAAACCGCTGGCGGGGACAATCACTGCCACTTCTTTCCCTCGCCGAATGTGCATGTAGGGCTCGCGATTGGAGACCACAAACAAACGTCTTTCCTGGAGCGTCGTTTTGACATGCACGCGCAGCCGTTCCGGCGTCCAGAGCGATTCCCCCGCGGCCCGCAGGCGCGCCTCTTCCTCGGCCGCGGCGCGCGCTGTCTCCAGACTCTTCGCCAAATGCGTTACTTCCCGTGCTAAAGGCTTGAATTCATCCTGTGCGGGTAGGCTGAGACTCTCCATCGGCCTCCCCGCGCGTAGCTCGTGTATCCATTGGGCAGTCTTGGCAATAGGCCCAGTAACGCTCCAGCGGATGATCAGTAGAGTTGCCAGCGCAATGAAGAGAGTCTGAACCAGGACCCCGAGGAAGGATGAACGCCAGAGCCGGGCGCCCTGGGTATCAATAAAACTTGTGTTGTGGAAGATAGCCAGCGCCCCTATTACGTGCTCATCGAGATGCAGGGGAACCACACAGATGTAAATCGGCGTCTTGCCCAGAAGGAAGAATTCACCCACACTTTGGTTCTGGCTGATCGCCTGGGTCACAACACCGGGAGGGCTTGCCGAGCCGCCGGCCAACCCCGAAGTCATTGCCAGGGGCTGCTGCTTGGCGTCGTAAACCACCACCCCCGCCAACCGCTCCCGGTTCCCAAACCGGTCCACGAGAACTTGCAGGTCCTTCCGCGCGTGATGTTGCAGCAGGAGTTCAACACTCTGGGCCAAGCTATCGGCCAGCAGCCGCGCTCGATTTTGAAGATCGTTCCTCAGGGCACGCTTCTGCGCCTTAGCCTGGAAATAGGCCAGAAGCAGCGCGACCAAGGCCACGCCCAGAATCAACGAAATGATCAAACGAAGGCTGATTCTCATCGACGTGAATTCATAGCTGCTTTCTCGCCTCGCTATGTCGACATGGGGCTTCGCCTGCTGCTGATTTCTCTCACCGGCTGCTTGAACCAACCCCAGCAGGAGGTGATCGACTGCCTGCTGGAAGAGATGGTATTTGTTCTTTCTTTCCACTGTCTGTCGTGTTTTGCTCATTCCACTGGTCAAAATGACTCATTACCTATGACGGCAGAGATCGAGACCATGCCCAACGGGCGGATCACAGAAGATGAGTCTGGCGCCGATAGAGGTGGACCGATTCAGTGCCGCCACCAGTTGGGCAGCAGCCAGCAGGAAAGCCCAGTGCGACAAACTCGCACGCTGGGTTTGAGGTGGCGGAAGATGGAAACGCGATGCGAAGCAATGGCGCCTGTTCCCGACCCTAGCGGGAGTCCCTGGGATGAAAAAATGCTTGTGCATAGCCGCCGAAGGGATAAGACTTGCCATGAAGGACTGGCGTTTTTATGATGGGCCGAGATGAAAGCGGGATGAAAGGAAGTCGCGACGTAATTCGGACCCGGCGAGCGTTCTTCCTTCCCGCCCTTTTGGCCCTGTGGATGTCTGGTGCGTGCCGGTGCCAAGCCGCGCAATTTTCGGATACAACCCAGAAGATCCAGCAACTGCTGCAAACGGGGGACACTGCCACTGCTCAAGCATTACTCTCGCAGGCGTTACGAGAATCGCCGGGCGACGGAGGGCTCTACAATCTGCAAGGTGTCATCAAGGCTCAAGCGGGCGACTTCGCCTCGGCGGAGTCGAACTTCCAAAAGGCCATCGCGCTTGCGCCGCACCTGGAGGGCGCTTATCTGAATCTCGGCCGTCTTTACCAGGAACATGCCCCAAAAGACCCGGGCGCACGCGAAAAGGCTTTGGGCGTCTATGCCGAATTGCTCCGCTTCGCCCCTGACCATTTGGAGGCCAACTACCAGAGCGCTGTGCTCCTGATGCAGAAGAGACTTTATGCGGAGTCGCTCCAACACTTGGCCAGGCTCCCCGCCGAGGACCAAGACCATTCTCAAGCAATGTCGGTGTATTGCGCCGACTTTGCCGGATTAGGCCAACGCGATAAGGCCGAAGCGGCGGCTGACCGGATGCTGCGCAGCTCCGATCTGGCGGAGGCCGACGTCACGAGCATCCTGCCCATCTTGGCATCCCGCCAGGAAACCTCGCTGGCCCTCAAGCTCCTTCAGGGGCTCGAGGCACGTCGCCTTGCTTCTTTTGATTCTCTGCACAGCCTGGGGTTGCTGTCTAGGAGTGCGGGGCGACTCGCGGAGGCGCGCCAGGCGCTAGAGGCAGCCGCGCAACTCCAGCCGAACTCCGTCCCCGTGTTGCTCGACCTGGCGCGGGTGGCAGACGATCAGCAGGACTACACGGGGGCCCTGGGATACTTGGCCCACGCGCGCGAGCTCGAGCCGAACAACGGGTCGATTCATTTCTTCTGGGGAATCATTTGCATTGAGCAGGATCTTGCCGAGGAGGCCTACCAATCGCTGAAGAAAGCGGTCGCACTCGACCCCCAGAACGCCTATTACAATTACGCCTTGGGAGTCGTGACCATGCAGCGCGAGGATGCGAATGAATCCATACCCTATCTCAAGGAGTACTGTGAACTGAAACCGCACGATCCCCGTGGGCGGCTCGCCTTGGGGGCCGCCTATTTCAACAGCCGCGACGACGAATCAGCCCAGAAGGTCCTCGCAACTATAGCCCACGACCCCCAGACTGCCGCTGGAGCCAACTTCTACCTGGGAAGAATTGATAACCGGGAGGGCAGGTATCCCGAAGCCCTTCGTCACCTCAGCCTGGCGCTCCAGGCCCGCCCCAACTATGCTGACGCTTACGCGGAATTGGGGCTTGTCCATCTGAAGCAAAGAGAGTATCCCCCGGCGGAGGAGGCTCTTGAGAAAGCGCTCAAGCTAAGGCCCGATAATTACACTGCCAATTTGAATCTCATGATTTTGTATCAGCGAACCAGGAACCCAAAGGCGGAAGAGCAGTCAAAGCGGTTTGAGCAGCTCAAAGAGGATAGGGCGCAGCGAGCCAAGGAGTTTCTGCGCACGATTGAGGTGAGGCCATAATGGGTGCCATTTTGCTCGCGCTGATGTGCTGGGCAGGACTAGCCTCTGGCCAGCAGTTGCACCTCGACGAGGCCCCTTCCACCGAGCCAACCGCTGACGCTATTCAACGGCTACCGATGGACGATGCCGAGCGCGAGAGTCTTCGCGAGGCCTTAAAGGCGCACGATTACGGGCGCGCCGAGACCCTTCTTGCCGGAGAGATCGAGCGCAACCCTAACTCGCAGTTGCTGCTGACCACGGTGGCCAGCATCTTCTTCCTGGATGGCAAGTTCTTGAACTGTGCTGTGGCCCTGAAGAAGGCCGAGGCGCTGGCCCCCCTCGCCGACCCGGACCGGTTCACGTTGGCACTAAGCTACATCATTATGAACCATCGGGATTGGGCGCGGCCGGAATTGGAAAAGCTTGCCGCGGCGGACCCGCGCAGCCCGCTCTATCCTTACTGGCTTGGGCGCATCGACTACGACGCGATGCAGTTTAAGGCCGCCGAAGCGAACCTCCAGAAATCGTTGAGATTGGATCCAAAGTTCATGAAAGCCTACGACAACCTGGGGCTCACTTACGAAGCTTTGGGCCAATACGACGATGCCACCCGGATCTACCAACAGGCGATCCTGATGAACCGTTCCGAACGGGCTCCTTCGCCGTGGCCTCCTCTGAATCTTGGCACGTTGCTGGTGAAACTCGACAGACTGCCCGAGGCCGAGGTCTACTTAGATGAGTCTCTGAAGTACGACCCACACTTCCCCAAAGCCCACTTTCAAATGGGCCTACTGCTCGAGAAGGAGAAGAAAGACGAACAAGCCTGTAAGGAGCTTCTCGAGGCTGCCCACAATGACCCATCCTATCCCGAACCTCACTATCTCCTGGGCCGGATTTACACCCGGCAAGGTGACAAGCTCAAGGCCAATGTCGAGTGGCAGACCTTTCAGAAACTGAAGCAGGAAAGCCCGCAAGACCGCCCCCATTAGTCCATTCCCCGAAGCCCCGAGTCGCATTTCACACCCATTTCGCACTGCCGGGAACCCGTGGTTGTTCTCCCGGCGGTTATGAGATTCCATGAGGATCTTTCGGAAAAGTTTCCTGAAAAGTTTGCTATTGACACGGCTTCATGGCGAGCGTACATTGCCTGCAAAATGGAAACGAGTCGAAATGAATCGTACTAAAGTAAAATCGGTTTGCGCAGCTAAATCAAAGCGATGGACCTCCACCCGTAGATAGTCGCCAAGACGAGGCGAAACGATGAAAGGCTCTCCCAAAACTCCCGGCAGCGTCTGATGGGCTTACGCGTTTCGGAAGAGGCGGCTTCACGCGTCGGTCGAAGGTCCAAAGGGGGCTTTAAATGGAAAAGAGGCGGATTGGGGCCTTGGGACTTCTGTGTCTATTCGCTCTACTCCTTCCCGGTTTGCTCAGAGGGCAGAGCACGAATGCAACGCTTAGCGGGACGGTTACAGACCCCACCGGTGCGGCCGTCCCAAAGGTTCAGATGACACTCACCTCCGTGGCCACGGGAACAGTGAACAAGACTGCTTCCGGATCCGATGGCCTTTACTCCTTCCCTAACCTGCGGCCAGGCATCTACGAACTCAAGGCCAGTGCGCAGGGGTTCAAAGAGTACGTGCAAGCCGGCATCGAGTTGACGATGAATGCCTTGGCCCGGCAGGACATAAAACTTGAAGTGGGTAAAGAGATTCAAACCGTGGAGGTCAAAGCCAACGCCTCTCCCCTCAACACAACCGATGCGCAAGTAAAGGGAAGCGTTACGCCGGAAATTCTCAAGGACCTGCCGCTGGAGGTCTCCGGCACGATCCGCACCGCGGCCAATTTCGCCATTCTCATGCCCGGCGTGAGCACCGGAAGCGGCGGCAATGCCTTCGACGCGCGCATCAACGGCGGCTTGCAATCGGGCGACGAGGCGGTCCTGGACGGGGTCAGTTTGCAGGAAGGGCTGATGAGCCAGAGTGGCATGGTGTCTATCCAAACCGACTTCCCCACCTCGCCGGACATGGTGGGTGAATTGAGCGTGCTGACTTCAAGTTACGAGCCCCAGTATGGGTCCAGCCTTTCCGGGCAGGTTATCCTGGAGACCAAGTCGGGCACGAGTCAATACCATGGGGCCGCTTTCGAATATCTCCGCAACACGGTGCTCAATGCGCGGCAGTACGGGGTGGACCAGCGGCCCGCCAACCTGCAAAACGAATTCGGCGCGACGTTTGGGGGACCTGTCTGGATTCCCCATCTGTTCCCCAAAAGTCGCAAGACGTTTTTCTTCCTGGACCTGGAGGGCTACCGTACGGGTGGCGCGCTCGAGCGCCCCATCTTGAGTGTGCCCACCATGCAGGAACGGCAGGGGGATTTCAGCGACTGGGTGGACTCCAACGGCAATCTTATCCCCGTTTATGATCCGGACACGCTGCGGGCTAACCCCAACTTCGATCCCACTCAAAACGTGGGGGCAAACAACCTGCCCTATCTGCGCGATCAATTCATGGGATGTGGCGGCGGCGCCCCGAATGTCATTTGCCCTCAGGATCCTCGGCTGACCAGCTCACTGGCGCCGGCCTGGTTCAAGTATCTGCCTCCGCCGAACCGGGCGGGAATCCTCAATAACTATGTGGTGCCGAAACCCCGCCCCGAGGAATTGCTCTTCCACACCAATTACTTCGACCTGCGATTGGAT
The DNA here is from genome assembly GCA_050010335.1 of Terriglobia bacterium. Classification (GTDB taxonomy): domain Bacteria; phylum Acidobacteriota; class Terriglobia; order UBA7540; family UBA7540; genus Bog-366. Next base: position 4,140 of record JBEKLF010000019.1, on the reverse strand, counting down.
CAGTACATTCGTGATTCCGATCACATCTCGGCCTCGATCTACTATCAGGGCGCGCACGCCAACTCCGTATCCACTCTCCCCGTGCAAATCAGCAATGAGAACGACGCGGCTCCCGAGTATGCCTTCGTGGATCGGATGAACTGGGACCACACCTTCTCCCCCACACTGCTCAGCCACGCCGCCATCGGATATCACAACCGGATGGAAGGCTATGGCTCGCTCGATTACAAATACGCCAGCGATTTTCCTCAAATTCCCGGCGTCGCCACGAAGGCGTACCCGCCGGTCATGGGTCTGGGCCTATTGACCCTAGGGGATAACTACGGTGGTCCAAACATCAAGAACGTAACGGCCCGTCCCGATTTCACGGGAAACGATTTGGTTACATGGGTCAGAAACAAGCACACCATCAAGTTTGGCGGAGAGTTTCGTTGGCTGGCCGAAAACAACCGTGGCAATTACAACAGCTTTGCTTCCCCGGCCGGAAACTTCCAGTTCTCTTCTGGGGAGACGGGACTGGCGGGCATTCTCAGTGGAAGCCCCATTGCGAGTTTCCTGCTCGGCCAAGTTGATTCCGGATCCGCCACTTTCTTCAATGTCGCTTCCAATTATCCGCGCGCGGCGGCTTACATCCTGCACGTCGGAGACACCTGGAAAGCCACCAAAAAGCTGAGCATCAACTACGGGCTACGCTGGGATACCTTTACGCCCGCTCAGGAGAAGCACGATCAGCAGTCCTTCCTTGATCCCACGCGACCGAACCCTGATGCCGGTGGGCTCCCTGGCAGTCTGGTCTTCGCTGGAACCAAGTGGGGGACGGCGAGCTTCGGACGCCGCACCCCTGAACTGGTTTGGAAAAAGGGTTTTGCCCCCCGGCTGGGAATTGCCTATTCGGTGACGCCCAAGACCGTCGTGCGAACCGGCTACGGCATCTTCCTTACTCAGATGTTCTACCCAGGCTGGGGCGGCGGCGTAGCGCAGGATGGTTTCTATGCCATACCTTCCTTCGGCAGCTCGAACGACGGGCTGACTCCGGCATTCCTGCTTCAGAACGGTTTGCCCCAGGATTTCAATCGTCCACCGTTCATTGACCCCGGTTATTTGAATGGGCAGGGGGGGCCCAATTACCGTCCCTTCAATTCCAACCGCCGGCCGTATGCACAACAGTGGAACCTCACGATCGAGCGCCAACTTAACAACAACTCTTACTTCAACGTCTCCTACGTCGGGAACAAGGGGACCCGCTTGCCCTCGCAAACGGTTCCCATTAACGCCGTTGACCCCAAGTATTTGTCGATGGGGCAGCAACTGTACGACGAGTTTGGTCCGACCGACACGGAAGTGGACGGCGTTCCCGCCCCTTACCCCGGATGGGCCAGTCAAATGCAGGCCTGCGCGCCCACCGTTGCCCAAGCCCTCGCACCCTACCCCCAATATTGTGACAACCTCTTCGGTCTGACGGAAAACGCCGGCAACTCCACCTATCATGCCTTGCAAGCGAAGATGGAGAAGCGCTTCTCGACGGGGCTTTGGGCGCTCACCTCCTATACTTGGTCCAAGACCATCGATGACACGGATAACACTCAAGTGACGAATGACCGCGGTACCGTGCACGGAGTGATCAGCCCCTTCCAGCGGGAGCGCAACAAAGCTTTGGCCATTGATGATGTCCCGCAGTTACTCTCCCAGTCGCTGGTCTATGACCTTCCCTTCGGGAAGGGAAAACGTTGGGGCGCCCACGTACCGGCAATCGTCAACGGCTTCCTGGGAGGGTGGTCTGTCAGCAGCGTCTTGCGAATTTCGTCGGGAGTCCCTTTGTACTTCCGGTCCGGCTATTGCAATATTCCGGGAGAGTTCGCGGAGGGTTGCCTCCCGGGGATCATACCTGGGGCCAACCCGTGGGCGCAGAGCAAGAGCCACTTTGACCCCAACCTCCCTCTCTTCAACCAGAGCGCCTTCGAGGACTACAATAACTTCAACTTCTATGCGGGGGTGGGCCCGCGCGTTTCCAACCTGCGGACCTTCGGTTACCACAACCACGATGTGGGACTCATTAAAGACATTAAGATCAAGGAGAAGGTGACCTTCGAATTGCGGGGGGAGTTCTTCAACGTCTGGAATTGGCATACGTTCAATTGCTCGACCCAATGCTTCGGCAGCAGCGCTTTTGACACCGGCGTGGGCGATACACTCTTTGGCCTCTGGAACGGCTCTGTGACCGACCCGCGGAACGTGCAAGTGGTGGGGCGACTGACTTTCTAGCCCTAGCAAACACCGCTTTCTGGTGGTCCCAGGGTTTGCTGGATTGGGAACGACCGCCCATCCAGAATTGAATTCAGCGCAGGAGGTAACCCAGTCGATGGGTGGGCGACTTACCCTGTCCTCTAGCGCGTTCTTTTCGTCTGGCCGACCCTCCATGCAGGGCGGGTCTAACTCGGGCTCGGGCTCAGGATTGCCAGCTCCGCCATCGTGGGGGCTTAATGTCGGCTGGAGGCCAGCGCCCAATCCAAAATTACGACGGCTCATACTTCGCAAATGGGTCGTATTATGCACGAGGAAACCTGTGAAAAACCGAATCGATCTGACTAATTGTCGTCGCAAAGCGGCGGTTTTCTGCAAAATTGGTGTCGGTTAGACGTAAATGTCCGAATCTAATACATAAATGTCCGACTTTTTTCCGGGCATTGTGTCCGAGATTTGTTTGTTTTCATACACATTCCGGCTTCGTTCGTATTTTTTTAACATCTTTTTTTCATGCCCTGGCGGAAAATGGGCCACGGCGGGGTTGACTCCGCTCTCCCTCACCAGGCTTGTGACTTCGCTCTAAGTTATTGTTTTTCATAAACATTCAAGGCTCCCGAGAGTTTCGCCAATCTTGTTCCACGTGCCATCGGCGTCTAAGTTCGTGTTCAAATTGACGTAGCGGCGGGTTTATCCCGCCATCGATCAGTTGATTTCGCCGTACGATGGCGGGATAAACCCGCCGCTACGTCAGAGAACCAGCATCCTAAGTTCGGGAACAGGTTGTTCACGTGCGGGACGTCCCCAAAGCTTGGGCACCCGGGGCTTAGGTGTCGGATTACCGAGCCTTCCTCGGTAGCCGGCCGCCTCCCTCAAGACCCCTCTCTCCGGTGCGCCATTTTACCCACACGACAATACTCCGCTAGATATGTAGCACGATGGCGACCAGAGGCTAGGGGGATAAGGACAAATTTTCCGACGGGAGGGGATTTCTGTTGAATTTATATCGAACCTCGGAGGGCACCCCTCGTGTGTGCCCAATCTGACAGCCATTCTCTCTTTCTTCCTCGTCACCACCGTAGGGCGACAGACGGAAGCGTTACGTGTATGATGACCGTTTGTGATCGCTCATGAGAATCGACGACCTTGAATGGACGCTTGAACGCGTCGACCATATCGCTCAACATGCCGTCACGCCGGAAGACGTCGAAGAAGTGTTCAGCTCCGCTCCGGTCTTCAAGCGGGGTCGAGGTGGAGTTTACGAAGCTTGGGGACAAACCGAATCCGGGCGATACTTGCTGGTAATCTTTCGCTATCTGGGACATAATCGAGCGTGGCCCATTACGGCCCGCGACATGGATGAAAATGAAAAAAGATTCCTCCGCAAAAAATAATGAACCTCGCGCCCGCAAGAAGCTGGTCTACGTTAAGTCCGCGGCGGAAATCCCGGATTTCAAGTCGGAGGATGAGGTTGCCGCGTGGTACCAGAACCACAGCACGGTCCTGATCCAGGACCAGCTTGAAACGCTGCCCGCCCGGGTGGGCGGCAAACTGCGCGCGCGCCTCGCCGCCCGTCGCGGCACGGGGAACCCTCTGCCCAGAGGCCAGCGTCGCACCCGCTCTGCCCAGTCCACCTGATCCCCTTTAAAAAGAGTTTACAGTTGACAGTCGACAGTTAACAGTCACGGCGTTTTCGATTCAAGCGGTGAACTGTGGACTCTGGACTGTGACTAGGTTTTTCAGGATTCTTACTGTGAGCTGTCAACTGTGGACTGTGAACTAGTCCGTTGGGAGACCCCCCGGCTCTGCCGGGGAGGCAGCAAAAGTTTGACAACTCCCGCAGTACCCGGGGCGTAAATTTACCGTGATGCAGGACGTCGAATGCGAGGGTTCGGTAAA
>JBEKLF010000018.1:0-56907 GCA_050010335.1 Terriglobia bacterium | reverse complement strand
GGTGGACAACTGGCCGTCGGAAAGGCCGTCAAGAGCCGTGCGGGCGGATCGGATAGACCTGTTGACAGACCGAGCGCTGGTCGGCCGCCCAGCCTGGTTTCTTACTGTCTGAATCGCAGTTATTTTATGAGCCAAGAAGCAGAGATGGCTGCAAAGTGGAAGATGTTCGAAGATTACAAGGAGTTGCGGAGCAGACTAACTACTCTGGAACGGGAAGCTAATACGTTGGGATTAAGGATCTTTGAGTTATCTAGGGTACTCACTGGTTCTCCGACCAAAGTCAGGATTGTGCGTGAGCGGGTTGTTAGTATCCCCTCCGGTGCTGGATGGCAAGATATAGATATATCGAAACTAGACCCAGACGAAATTGTGAAGCTGCTATCGGAGATAGAGGGTGTCGCCAAAAGTAAGGTGGAGCTTGGAAATAAACTTCGGGACCTTGGAATGAGCGTCGATTAGCCACGCCGCCGACCTCGCCTCCAAATCAGATAGAGTTGGAGGAAGAAAAAGGCGCAGGGGAACGCCCCCGCGCCGTGTCTGAGTAGATCGTGAAGCATTTATTTCCCCTTATGCGAGCAAGAGTTCTTCCAGGCTCCACAAGCGATTAGTGAGGCCCGCCGCCATTGCTGGCGTGCAACGTAACGTCTGGTGAATCCTCACAAAATTGTAATGCGCGAAGTGCAGCGCGACCTGCGCCTTAAGGTTCTCCAGCTTCTTGCTGAAGGCGTTAGTGAGTCGAGTGAAGCGGCGCGCCTGCATTCTCAGCGTGAGGTTCTGGCGTTCGATGTACGACGTTGAGATGTGCCGCATGTCGGGATTACCAGTAATGCGCGTTGGAATGGCCGCGACCACCTGTGGCGGTTTATACCACTCCGGGCTCGCCTTGTCCGTGGTTTCCTTCCCGTATACCTTCACGAGCATGGCGTAGTCGATGTCGGCGCCGAAGTTGTCTTCGACGGCGTTAAGGTACGGCCGGAATCCATCGGTTGTGAGTTGGACGCGGTTCGCCAAGCGCTCTTGGAGATCCCGCATCATGTAATAGGCGGTAGTAGCGTCGCGTTTGCCGACGAGGTGCGAGATTACGAGCTTGGTGTCAGCGTCCATGCCAATGAATACGTACTCGTCGCCCCATTCTGCCGGGTCGTCGCACGATAACTGCGCTTGCTTCTTGAACACGTAAGTCCAAATCTCATCCACCTGGACGCGCCTCGCCCGTACGAGCCGGATGTTATCGTTCAAGAAGTTGGTGCACTTCTCACCGATCCGTACCAGTGTGCGAAGCACGGTCTTATGTTCGACATCCACCATGCGGGCGGTAGTGCGGATAGAGCATCCTTCGATCAATGCTTTGGCGATGAGTGCCTGGGTTTCGATAGGGAGAATGTTCATTTCGGCTTGCCTTTCGTGCGGGGCAGGCCGATAATGCGGTTGACGTTCGGCATAGCGGCTTACTCCGCTTGCTGGATTTGGCCCCGTTCTCAGGTGCAAACTGAGGGCGGGGCTTTCGTCTTGCTCTCTGCTTATAGCAGAGCCGCTCACGTATGTCAAGAAAAATCTGAGGTCGTCGCGTCTACGTGTTATACTCCCTCATTAAGGGGGGAGAAATGGCCAGTTGGATAGATCAAACGGCTGAGAGACTGCGATCTGAAGAGACTCAGAAAGTAAGCGGTCTCGAAGAACACAGGTTACGAAAAGCTCTATCACCGCAGGTGTTTGGAGAACTCCGGGACTGGATGAAGGAAAACGCTGAGGAGTTAAATAAGCGGGTAAATATCCAGGTCCTTGCATTTGAAGTTACTCCAATAAGCCGCGCGAAGGTAACACGCTTAAAAGTTGGAAAACCAGTCGCCCGGTTGACGGTTGAGTTTGATGAACAAGCACAGAGAGTTCGGTACTCCTGTGGGGCCGGCCGAGGTGAATACTTATTCGGTGTGAGTCTGTCCGACGCTTCTGTTTACTTTCAGGATGTTTACCGGCGCCCTTTTACGGTCGAGGAAGTTGGGGCCTTTCTATTCGACAAGTTAATGAACTCTCCATTCTGAGATACTCTCTCACTTACAAAAATGACTTGACTTCTGGAGCCGGTTACGTATACTACTGGAATGGCAACGAAACTCCCACCGGAATTCAGAAAGTACCTTGCAAAACTTGGAAAGAAGGGCGGATTGAAGGGCGGCCGAGCGAGGGCGGCAGCAATGACGCCTGAACAACGCAGCGAATCCGCGCGCAAGGCTGTAATGGCTAGGTGGTCGAAGGTTCAGACTTCAAAATCTCGATGATTCGGGATTCGAGGTTTGGCGGGCGAATACTTGCCTCTTCCTTTTCCCATATCTCTCGAATTCGCTGAATCTGTTCTTCTTTTAATGTTCTTTCTGAGGAAGACGGAGCCCTTTCAACTACGGTTACTGTTGTTTCCTTACTTACGCCGAGCGCGGATTCAGCTAGTGATTTTGCTGCGATCCCGTTGTAGAGAGTCTGTTCGAGTGAAGTTCTCTGTGATTGCTTTTTCCAGTCTAAATAACTTAAGGAGTTTGCGGCCCCTGCCCCGATGCCCGCGTAATAGCCGGGTACGGTTCGCGGAGTTATTATTCCAGGGTTCGTTACCTCAAACAGCGTCGGGAATTGAGCCTTCGCACTGTCGAACCCGCATACCAGAAGATTGAAGCCAAGGTCATACTGATCCATCTGAAATTTCATTTGTTCAAAGATGCTCGCTCCAAGGAGTTTCCGGCCTTCTTTCATAAACTCTGACATATCCAAATCATAAGCAGCCAAGTACATATCCTCAAGTTGCGAGGTCCGCCGAGCCTGATAGGCGGTTTTTGTGATTCTGGAAACGTCTGCTGCTGTCGGAGACTCAATTTTAGAGATTTCAGGCCAGGAAGCGGCCAGAACATTGCTCACTAGGGAAACGTCATTTCCAGATATCATGGCGTACCAGGACTTAGTTAGCGACCACATTTTTCGGCTGAGCGAAGAGCTTGTCCCGGTCGAAACCATTTGGTCGGTGACCACCACGTATTTTGGGTTTGTGTCTGGGGTATAACAGTCACACGCAATTGCGAGGCAGACCGTCACTTTTTTCTCCTGGGTGACCGGCTTTTTGGGTCTGTGAGGATACGGCGGCCTGCGTCGGAAGTCAAACGGCTTTCGGATCGGTGTCATAGGGGATTGGATGTCGATCATTTGGGGTTCCTTTGAGAAAGATTTTCAAATGACACCACTACCCATAATAACGGAGTTTTGACGAACCCGCCCGGTTCCTATAGAATCAAGGTTGGGGTTTTCCTCCTGGAGATGCGGGCAAAGTCGAGAGATTGAGATGCCAATCAAGAAAGTGATGCTAGCAAAACCGCGGGGGTTCTGCGCGGGTGTTGACCGCGCCATCGATGTTGTCAACATGGCGCTACAGCTCTATGGCTCCCCGGTGTATGTTCGCAAGGAGATTGTCCACAACAAGTTCGTCATCCGTTCCCTTGCCACCAAGGGGGCGATTTTTGTCGACGACCTCGTCGAGGTTCCGGATGGCGCGGTGGCAATTTTCAGCGCTCACGGTGTCTCCCCGGAGGTTCGAACCCTAGCCACCGCGAAAAACCTGAAGGTCATTGACGCCACATGCCCGTTGGTCACCAAGGTTCATATGGAAGCGGTTCGTTATGCCCGCGAGAATCGCTCCATCATTCTCGTGGGCCATGCCGGCCACGACGAGGTGATTGGCACGATGGGAGAAGTCCCGGGTCAGATTCAACTGGTCGGCAGCGTCGAAGAGGCGGAGAAAGTGCAGGTCCCTGACCCAGACCGTGTTGCCGTGACTACCCAAACCACTTTGGGTGTTGAAGACGCCAACGTGATTATTGAGGTCCTTCGCCGCCGATTCCCGAACCTGATGACCCCCACAAGTGACGACATTTGTTACGCCACCCAAAACCGCCAGACGGCGGTCAAGTTGCTGGCGGAGGATGCTGACCTCGTTCTGGTTCTGGGCTCGGACAACAGCTCCAATTCCCGCCGCCTGCGCGAAGTCGCCGAGGGCGCCGGCGCCAAGGCTTTCCTCATCGATGATGCCTCCGAGATTCAGCCCGCGTGGTTAGAGGGTGTCGAAACGGTGGCCATCACCGCGGGTGCATCCGCGCCGGAATATCTTGTGCAACAAGCCGTGGCCTATTTTCAGGCGTTGGGGGTCGAAGATACCGAAGAAGTCATGGCCATCGAAGAGAAAGTCACTTTTCTCCTTCCTCCCGAACTTGTCCGCGAAATCGGCGTGCGCGGCTGAGCACGCCCGCCCGTGAACATGTCTGATCATTCGCGAGTGGTTTCCTTCCCCATCCTGGTGACGACAAACTTATCCAGTCCGGCCACAATGCCGTAAAGCAGAAATCCCAGAACCGAACTGAATAGGTACCACGCATCTTCGCTGAAGGAGTGAAACCCTTGTAGGCCCCGTCAAGATCCACAGGCGTTTTCAGCAGCCCCGATTCCAGCCTTGAATGGCGGCCCGCAGGAACGCCGTAACCTCGAAACCGTGGGGGCGGCTCGTATTGAAGGCGGTTCAAGCAAAGGAGGGAAAACCAGTGTAAAATACTAGGGGATTTCAAAATCAAAAGGGAAACCTGTGTCAAGAGGTGTAGCGTATGGGCACCATGCGGGGCGGTGGGATGGGCATGAGCGCGCGGGCAGAGCGCATGCCGCAGGGGCGCGGAGCGCGAGCGGGGCAGCCGGAGCTGCCCAAGCGCAAGCCCAACCTGAAGAAACTGTGGCCGCAGATTTGGGCCCTGGTGGCGCCGCGCAAGTGGCTGCTGCTCGCGGGGCTGGGATTGATGGCCATCAACCGCGTGGCGGGCCTGGTGTTGCCGTATACCTCGAAACCGCTGCTGGATAAGGTGCTTTCTCCCCAGCTTCCGCACGCCGACCTGCTGCCCCGCATCATTGCGCTGGTCTTCTCGGCCATGGTGGTGCAAGCCATCACTTCTTTCTCGCTCACGCAACTGCTCTCCAAGGCCGGCCAACGGCTGATTGCGGAGATGCGCCGCCAAGTGCAACGGCATGTGGGCCTGCTATCGGTCGCCTACTACGATGCGAACCGAACCGGCACGCTGGTGTCGCGCATCATGACCGATGTGGAGGGCGTCCGCAACCTGGTGGGGACTGGCCTGGTGGAGTTTGTGGGTGGCCTGCTGACGGCGGTGCTGGCGTTTCTTTATCTAATGCATCTGAGTGTGACTGTCACGCTGACGGTCTTCACCGTGATGGGCGCGTTCGTCTTTCTCTTACAGTATAGCTTCAAAGTGATTCGTCCGATCTTCCGCGAGCGCGGCAAAATCAACGCGGAGGTTACTGGACGCTTGACCGAGTCGCTGGGCGGAGTGCGGGTCATCAAGGGCTATCACGCCGAAGAGCGTGAGGCTGGGGTCTTCTCTACCGGTGTGGAGCGGCTGCTGCAAAATGTAATGAAGTCGCTGACCATGACTAGTGCGCTTTCTGCCGCGGCCACGACGGTTTTGGGCCTCGTTTCATCGCTGGTGATGTGGTTGGGCGGACATCGTGTGCTGGGGAACACCTGGACGGTCGGCGACTATTTCAGTTACAACATGTTTCTCGCGTTCATGATTGCGCCGGTGTTCCAGATTGTGAACATCGGCACGCAGTTGACGGAGGCGTTTGCCGGCCTGGACCGCACCAGCGAGATCATGGCCGAACTCGAAGAGAATCAGAGCCCAATGCGCACCGTAAAGATGCCGCCGGTTCATGGCACGGTGCGCTTTGAAGATGTGGAGTTTGCCTATGACCCGGGAAAGCCGGTGCTGCACGGCATCAGCTTTTTGGCAGAGCCGGGAATGGTGACGGCGCTCGTGGGGTCTTCGGGATCCGGTAAGTCCACCATCATCAGCCTGCTGTGCGCTTTCCATACGCCAACCAAGGGCCGCGTGCTGGTGGACGATGTGGACCTTTCCCAAGCGGATCTGAACACCTATCGCTCGCAGTTGGGGGTAGTGCTTCAGGATTCGTTTCTCTTCGATGGCACGATCCGGGAGAACATTCTGTTCTCACGGCCGGATGCGAGCGAGGAGCAGTTTCTGTTCGCCTGCCGGACCGCACGCGTGGACGAGTTTGCCGAGCGCTACCCGGAGGCCTACGAAACGATTGTGGGCGAGCGCGGCGTGAAGCTGTCGGGGGGGCAGCGGCAGCGGCTTTCCATTGCCCGCGCGCTGCTCGCGGAGCCGCGCATCCTCATCCTTGACGAGGCCACGAGTTCGTTGGACTCCGAGTCAGAGGCCATGATTCAGGCCGGACTGAATCAACTGATGCAGGGGCGCACCACCTTCGTCATCGCCCACCGGCTCTCGACCATCCGCCGCGCTGACCAGATTCTGGTGGTGGAGCAGGGACGTATTGTGGAGCGGGGCAACCACGCGCAGCTTTTCGCACTGGGCGGGCGCTATTACGACCTTTACACCCGGCAGCACGGGCTTGAGGCGAACCTGTTCCTGGCGCCGGGCGAGGGCGACGCGGTGCCAGCGGAATAGACGAAGCGATACGACCATTGTGCTCGGCTGGACTCGGCGTTCTTGGACCTCAGGTGTGATGGTCTACATTACGGCCTAACCCGCGGGTGGTCGTCGAGGACGGGTTCATCTACCGCGCTTCTGGATAGTAGATCAACGATTACTCGTCACCCTGCTATGCAGGAAATGGGTTCTGATTTCTGGACGCAGAATGTAAAACAGCAACGCACCCGCAAGAGTCAGGCCTATTCCGCCCCGCACGAAATTACCCATCAGAAGATTGACCAAGTCCGCCAGAGCCTGAGTGAGAATTATCCCGACGGCCAATCTCCATCCCCAAAGGCGGCGCTTGAACCACCCCACCCCGGCAATTGCCAGCGCAGCGCTGAGCAGCAGAAACAGAATCCCGACATTTCTCCCAAGAGGTGCGAGCTGCTTATAGGCTGTCAGATTAAGAGCCCAAATTCTATCAAGGGCAGACCCTCGCCAGATCAAAGTAGTCCCGGCAAAAGAGGCCATGAGTGCCCCGAAGAACAAGAAGATCCCGACAGCAGTTAGTCCGCGTGTTGTGCTTGCCCGGATATCATTATTCATGAAGCCATCGCGATTCCACCCCTGTTGAGTCCATATCGGAACCCGGGCGGGCAGCAGGGATTGCGCCCTGAGATTCTGCCAGATAAACGCCTCCGCGGGACAGGTGATTATCTGGACTCTTTAGCAACTCCTTCGTCACACGATCTATACAGAGCGACATAAGTGTTTGCGCATCCGGCTGTAGCGGCGGTCTCCGACCGCCGTCGTCGATCGGAGATCGACGCTACAATTTATGTCGCTCTGTATAGAATTCGGAGGCGTATGGCTGCCCCCAAGGAAGGATCGATTACCCCACCGGTATATTCCCTCCGGCACCTGGGTGGCCGGCGTTATTCGCCAGCACTCTGCGAAGCGGAAAAACAGTAGGCGCCGTGAGCGACTTTTTGTCCTTGACCGGACAGGTTCAATAGCCGTCTAATTGGGTCATGCCCTGTTGAAACACAAGGCCTATGGGAGGAAAACAAATGGCTCACTATTCCCGGCGTGATTTCCTGAAGACCGGACTTGCCGCTGCGGCGCTTGCTGGGGTTGGAAGTTTTCCCCTAAAAGCGGCGCGCGAAACGGCCACGGATTGGATAACGCTCGGAAAGTCCGGTGTAAAGGTGACGCGGCTCGCCTTTGGCACCGGCACCATCGGCGGGCGCGTGCAGCGTGAGCTGGGTCAGGACCAGTTTACCAAGCTGGTCCGCTACGCCTATGACCGCGGCATTCGCTTTTTTGAGACCGCGGAGTCGTACGGCGAAATGCACAGGATGCTCGGCGTGGCGCTGACCGGCATTCCGCGAGATAGCTATCGGCTGATGTCGAAGATAACCACGCATGGAGACGTGGATCCATCGCAGAAGATCGACGAGCTGCGCAAACTCGCTAATACCGATTACTTCGACGTGATGCTGCTGCACTGGCAGCATGAGCCAACCTGGCCGCGAGACAGCCTCCGGTGGCAAGACGGCATAATGGAAGCCCAGGCAAAACATGCGGTGGTAGGTCACGGTGCGTCGGTGCACGGCCTCCCGGCGTTGCGCCAGTTTCCGGGGAACAAATGGCTCCAGGTCGCGATGATCCGGATGAATCAAAAAGGCGTGAAGATGGACGCGGGGGATTACAACACCGACGGATTGGGAAATGTGAGCGAGGTCGTCTCACATGTGAAACAGGTCCGTAAAGATGGGATGGGCGTGATCAGCATGAAACTCGTGGGCGAGGGTGCGTTTACAACCCGTGAGGATCGCCAGGCGGCGATGAGGTACGCGTTTAAGACCGCGGGCGTCGATTGCGTGACGGTGGGGTACAAGAATACGGCAGAGATCGACGAGGCCATTGAGAATGTGAACCTGGCGCTCGCGTGACAGTCCGCCCGCAACGGATTATTCGTACAAGCGCCGCAACCGCGCAGAACCGAAGTAGATGAACCCGCCCTGGGCGATTGCCTACGACAAACAGATAAGTCCAACCTGCACCACTACCCGAACGTTTCAGATGCATCAATGCTTCCCCCGGCACTCCGCTGGGTGTAGGATGAGTGCCCGGGGGCCTCGACGCGCGTCAACCCGTGGCGACAGGGTGTGTATGCTCTGGCGGGGGCAGGCAAAGGGATGGAACTGCATAATGAACGATGATTGGGTTATTGGTATAGACCTGGGTGCCAGCAAGATTTCGTGCGCGCTTGTTTCACCCCAAAATGATCTCGTGGCGCGGGCAGGTATGGAGACGCGCGCCGGCGATGGCCCGGCGGTGGTGACACAACGGATTGGCGAGGCTGTGCGGGGGCTACTGGCGCAGGCGCCGCCAGGCGTTAACATCGAGCGAGTGGGCGTTTGCAGCCCTGGGCCCCTCGATCACGAAAGTGGCATCCTCTACGATCCCCCCAATCTGACCGGCTGGCGCAACGTGCCGTTTGCGGCCATGCTGAGCGAACAACTGGGCTTGTCAGTGCAATTGGAGCACGATGCCAAGGCGACGGCGCTGGCGGAATATCACCTCGGGGCGGGCCGGGGCGCACGCAGCATGGCTTTGATCATCGTCGGCACGGGCATTGGCGCGGCGATTGTTCTGGACGGAAAACTCTACCGCGGTCAGAGGAATTCCGCCGGTGAGGTCGGACATGTCACGGTGGATCTCAATGGCCCGATCTGCACCTGCGGTTCGAACGGCTGCGTGGAAAGTTATGCCGGCGGGCCAGCCATCATGCGCGCTTATACCTATGCCACACGCATTCCGGTAGATTCGGCGGCGGAGGTCGCGGAGGCGGCGTTGCGAGGCGATGCGATTGCCCAGCGCGTGTTCCAGGAGGCTGGCCGGGCCTTGGGTGCGGCGATTGCCACGGTCGCAATGTTGATGGATGTCGATACCTTTGTCCTGTTCGGGGGCGTCGCCAAAGCCGGAGACTTATTGTTTGCGCCGGCGCGTGCCGCCGTCCCCAAATACTCGTACAAATCCGTTTCGAAGCGGGTGCAAATCAAGGCTTGTCAGTTGTGCGACGATGCGGGAGTCGTGGGCGCGGCGCTGGTGGCCCGCCAGATCGAGACATAAATGACGGACAGGACCGAATACGTTAGCGCGCCCATCGGATTGGCGGATCGCGCCGATCAGTCGGTGATCGAGCAGTTGGCTGTGTATCGAGGCGAACCCTCTCGACCCACCGAGCGAGTCGCTGGCATTAAGGAATACATCCTGGGCACCCGGCGCAAGTTGTACATTGAGCTGGCGCGACTGGAGACCCTGAGTTCCAAGCGGACCGAAGGCGAGCCGACCATCGTCCGCCGGGCCAAAGCGTTTCGCGACATTGTGCGCGGGATGACCATCAGCATTCATCCCGGAGAGCTCATCGTCGGCAACCGTTCACCTCTGCCCCGTATGGGCGTGGTCACTCCCTCCGCCGCGGTCGCCTGGATTGATAAAGAACTTGACACGCTCGCGACACGTCCCCAAGACCCCTTCGACGTTGACCTGGAAGATATTCGTGAGCTGCGCGAGGAGGTTTTCCCTTACTGGCGAGGGCATACCCTTGAGGACCAGGCTGCGGCCGTGATCCCACCAGACGTGAAAGAAGCGATGGACGCCAAAGTTTTCCAACTCAACCAAACCGACCATGCGCAGGGCCATATTTTGCCTAACGTGGAAGAATGGCTGCACCAGGGGCCGAAGGGACTTTTGACGTGTGCGGAGGCGGCCCGCGCCGAGGCTGCGCACAAGGGGGGACTGAGCGTAGAGAAGGCGGAATTCTATGAGGCCGCGGAAATCTGCCTTGCCGCCGCGTGCGACTTCATGCTGCGTTATGCTGCACTCGCCTCCGATCTGGCTCGCGGCGAATCGTCGCCAGAGCGGGCCAGGGAGTTGCAACGAATTGCTGACAACAGCCGCCAGCTTGCCTCGGGCCCGCCGCGAGACTTTTGGGAAGCCCTGCAATCGGTGGCCTTCCTCTTTGTGCTCCTGCAAATCGAGTCCAATGCCAGCTCACTCTCGCCAGGCCGCTTCGATCAATACACGATTCCCTATTTGCGCCGTGACTTGCAGGCCGAGAGATTAACGTTGCCAGAAGCCCAGGAGCTGCTGGAGTGTCTGTGGCTGAAATTCAACGAGATGGTTTTGCTGCGGAGCGCCGCAAGTGCACGCTACTTTGCGGGGTTCCCGATTGGATTCAACCTCATCGTTGGCGGGCAGGACGCGGATGGCCAGGACGCGACAAACGCCGTATCGTTCATGTGCCTTGAAGCCCAGGCCGACGTGCAAATGCCGCAACCCAATTTTTCCGTCCGGCTGCACAAAAACACGCCCGATGATTTTCTGAGAGCCGTGGCGCGCGTCATCAGCCTTGGCACGGGAATGCCTCAACTCTTTGACGACGAGGTCATTATCCCTGCCCTTGAGCATCGCGGCGTGGCGCACGCGGACGCGATGAATTATGCTGTGGTCGGCTGCGTCGAGCTCTCCGTCCCGGGTAAAGCTCTGGGTTGGAGCGACGCGGCGATGTTCAATCTGGTCCGCGTGCTCGAACTCACGCTCTACGGCGGGATCGAGCCGGAGACGGGAAGGCTGCTAGGCCCGCCGACCCCGCGTCTGGAAGAGTTGAGTTCGTTTGCCGACCTCGAAGCGGCCTTTGCGAAACACCTGCGCCATTTCATCGGCCTGATGATTAAGGGTGCCCGCATTGTGGATCGTTTGCACGCTCGCCTGTGCCAGACACCCTTCCTCTCGACCGTGATTGACGATTGCCTGGAGGTGGGAGTGGATGTGACGGCAGGTGGCGCCCACTACAACTTCAGCGGGCCGCAGGGCGTGCAAATCGCCAACGTGGCGGATTCTCTCGCGGCGCTCAAGTATCTGGTGTACGAGCAAAAGGAGATAAAACCGCAGGAGTTGATGATCGCGCTCGAGCGCAATTTCGCCGGAGATGAGATCCTGAGACAACGCTTGCTCACCGGCGCGCCCAAGTACGGCAATGATGAAGATTATGTGGATAGTCTGGGCAGCCAATGGGCCAGGTTTTTCTGCGAGGAGGTTGCGCAATACTCCACACCGCGCGGCGGGACTTTTCAGCCCGGGTTTTATACGGTTTCCGCGCATATGCCGCTGGGACGCAACGTGGGCGCGACACCCGATGGGCGGTTTGCGCACGCGCCCCTCGCCGACGGCGGCTTATCTCCGGTGGCCGGGCGCGACCGAAAGGGGCCCACGGCGGTGCTGCGCTCCGTTGCCAAGATCAATCAGGAACTCGTCTCGAACGGCGCGCTGCTGAATCTGAAATTCCTGTCGTCCTTCTTTCAAAAAGAGAACGCGCTGGATTGGTTCACCGCCTTACTGCGCGGTTTTGTGGATCTGAAAATCTGCCACGTTCAATTCAATGTGGTTTCAGCCGAGACCCTGCGCGAGGCCCAACAGCATCCCGAGCAATTCCGCGGCCTCGTGGTACGCGTTGCCGGTTACAGCGCTTACTTTGTGGAACTCGACAAGGAGGTCCAAGACGAAATCATCCGTCGCACCGAGCATGGCGTTTAATCCTGTCGAGTCTCTGTCCGTTGGGCACACCCCGGCAAGCCCGGAAACGATCTGCGGAAGCATCTTCGACGTGCAGCGTTTCAGCATCCATGATGGCCCCGGCATCAGAACTACAGTTTTTTTTAAGGGGTGCCTGCTGCACTGTCCGTGGTGCAGCAACCCGGAATCGCTAAACTCCTCCGCCAACCTGCTCTATTCGCGCGCATCTTGTCTTAAGTGCGGACGCTGCGTGCAGGTCTGCCCGGAGGGAGCGCTGACGCTTGCTGAGGACGGAGTGGTTGTCGATCGGGATAAGTGCAGCGTGTGCGACGAATGCAGCCAGGTATGTCCCAGCGGCGCGCTACGTGTGGTCGGGCAACGCGTGACGGTGGCGGAAGTCCTTCGCGAAGTGGCCCGCGATGCGGTCTTTTACCAACACTCGGGCGGTGGCATGACGTTATCCGGTGGCGAACCGTTGTTCCAGCCGGATTTTGCCCTAGGTCTGCTCGAGGGCGCGCGTGCTCTTGGTATTCACACAGCGGTGGAGACGAACGGCTCCACCAGCGAGGACATCATTCGGGGCGTGCTGAGCCGCGCGGATTTGATTCTCTACGATATGAAGCACACGGACCCGGCTCGGCATCGCGCCGCTACCGGGGAGAGTAACAGCGCCATTCTCAGGAACGCGCGCCTGGCGGCAAGTCTCGGAATCATGATGGTGATCCGCGTCCCGGTCGTTCCGGGATTCAACGACGATTTGGATCAAATCTCCGCGATTGGGGAATTTGCGCGCGGCCTTAACCTGTCCGAACTCCATCTGCTCCCCTATCACAAGTACGGCGTGGCAAAATACGTGGCCCTGGGTCGGCCCTACACATTGCTTGACGCACAGACCCCCCCTGCATCGCAAATGGATTTATTCCGGCAGAAATTAGTGGCGCTCGGTTTGAAAGTTCGGATTGGCGGGTGATCGACGCAATATTCTACGTTATACGAAAGGGTAACAATTCGATGAAAACCTGGAAGGGTCTCATTCTTCTTATCTTTGTATTGACTATTGGCGGCATTCTGCTGATGGAGCCGGCCATGGGCGCGCAGCACGAATCCGGAATGGGTTATGAGGACACGCCCATGCTACCCGGTGGCAAGTGGCACGTCCACGATGCCAACCGTCCGCAACCGGTAAAAGTCACGGCGGGGACGTGCCGGGCCGAAGGGCGCGCCGTGCAACCGCCTTCGGATGCGCAAGTGCTCTTCGACGGCAAGGATCTTTCCCAGTGGAAAGATGCCCACGGCGGACTCGCCCAGTGGACGGTGCGCGACGGCTACTTCGAGGTGGCGCCCAAAACCGGCGACATCTACACGCGCGAGGACTTTGGCGACATTCAACTCCACGTCGAGTGGAGGACCCCCGCACCACTCAAGCCGGGAAACGTGTGGCAAGGCAACAGCGGAGTTTTCCTCTTTGGCGTTTACGAGCTCCAGGTCTTCGAAAGCAGCCGCAATCTGATTTATGCTGACGGGCAGGCGGGTGCGATTTACGGTCAATACCCGCCGCTCGTGAACCCTTCCTGCGACCCTGGCGAGTGGCAGGAATACGACATCATCTTCAACCCCGCGCGGTTCAAGGACGGAAATCTGGAGACCCCGGCCTATATCACGGTATTTCAGAACGGCGTGGTGATCCAAAACCACACCGCGATTATGGGTGAAACCGGACACCGCATTTTCCCGCATTACACGGACCGCGGGCCGAAAGGTCCCATCCGTCTCCAGGATCATGGCGACTTCGTGCGCTATCGAAATATTTGGGTCCGGGAGTTGAAAGCCCGCGACTGACATTCGGGATACGGGACACGGGATGCGGGGAACGGGGCCCGTGATTCGAGTTTAGGGTTCTGATGCAATTCCCATTTCCGGAACTAGATTGTTCGATCACGGGGACTGAGGACAGGCGGTGGCGCCCGTATCCCGTGTCCCGTATCGCGTGTCCCGCATCGCGTGTCCCGAATCCCGTATCCCGATTCCCGTGTCCCGTGCGGCGAATTTGGAATACAATGCCCGCATCCCGGTAATTTGCCGGATGTGATTGCTCGGTCGCGCGGAAGGCGATTGGGGAGAACCGGGCGATGAACTCTAAATGTCATAGGAGGGCAGAGTGGCCAAAATGGATCGCAGAGATTTTCTTAAAGCGGGAAGCATTGCAACCGTCGGAACCTATTTTGCCGGATCGCAGAAGGTGCATTTGATGGCGGCGCCAGTGGCGGAGCCTGCCAAGCCCATCGCCGCGAACGACCATATTCAAATCGCACTCATTGGAGCGGGCGGGCAAGGCCAGGGTGATACGAAGATGGCAGCGATGGTTCCGGGCGTCAAGGTTGTCGCCGCGGCGGACTGTTACGATGGATGTCTGGATCATGCCAAGGAATTGTGGGGGAACGATATATTGACCACGCGCGATTACAACGAAATCCTCGCGCGCAAGGACATTGACGCCGTCATCATCGGCACTCCCGATCATTGGCATATGCAGGCGTCGATCGATGCCATGAACGCGGGCAAAGACGTTTATTGCGAAAAGCCCATGATTCACCTCTATTCCGATGGGCCCAAGATCATCGACACGTGGCGCAAGACCAACCGGATTATGCAAATCGGCAGCCAGCGAGTGAGTTCGATCATTTACAAGAAGGCGCAAGAACTGCTGGCGGCGGGTGCCATCGGCACGCTCAACATGGTGACGGTGTGGTACGACCGCAATACCGCGCTCGGCGCGTGGGAATATACGGTCCCCTACAATGCTGACACCACCACCTGCGATTGGCCGCGCTGGCTGGGCACGGCGCCGAAGGTTCCCTTTGACGGAGAGCGCTTCTTCCAATGGCGCAGGTATAAGGATTACGGAAGCGGAGTAGCGGGTGATTTGTTCGTCCACCTGTTCAGTGGCGTGCACATGATCACCGACACGCACGGTCCCACTCGCGCCCAGGCGACGGGCGGGCTGCGCTTTTGGAAAGACGGCCGCGATGTGCCTGATGTGATGATGGCCCTTTATGATTACGAGAAGGGCTTCAACCTCAGCGTGCGCACCAATTTCGTCAACGGTGGTACGGAAAGCGAAGGGTTCGTGTTTACCGGCTCGGAAGGCTCGATGACGATTCTTGGCGACGGCGTCACCATTACCCGCGTGCCGCGAGAAACGGAGCCGGGTTATCGCGTTGAGCTGTATTCGGCGCCTATTCAGAGACGCATGATCGAAGTCTATCACGAGAAATATCCCATGCACCCCATCACCGGGACAGGCTTGCAGGGCGAAGAAAAATACGTCGCTCCTCGTGGCTACAGCGACCACTACGACCACCTGAAGAACTGGATCGAAGCCATCCGCACTCGCCAACCCGTGGTGGAGGATCCTGTTTTCGGCTTCCGCGCTGCCGGCGCCGCTCTGCTCAGCAACGTGAGCTACGAAAGCGGCAAGGCAGCCCGTTGGGATGCTGAGGCAATGAAGCTGGTCTGAGGCGTTGAGCACCGCACGGCTTTATAGGGGCCTTTGGGCGGCTTGATTGTGGATAAACCACAAATCCCCGCTGATAAGCGGTGGTAAGGGCATTTGGCTCAGGGGCGGCATAGGGTCAAGATGTCCGGACAGAGGCGGCCAAGCGACATTGTGTCTGCCCCTGGTCACGATGGGGTGCCCTGACCTCCTGCCGCCCGGAGGCCTTTCAGCCAACGACGGCTTCTGTCAAAATGTCACCGCTCTGCGCGTCCGTGGCCCACGTCATGGTCGCTTGCCGCCGACACGCCTGAATCCCCGCGCACCTTTGTCCGAGCCTACGTTCTCGTCACGATCGGGCGCAGCCGACCTTGGGGGCCGCAGTCCCATGCGGGACCAGTGTGTGTGACGTCCCACTTTGCCTCCCACGCCACCGCCAACCCTGCTCAGCAACGTCAGATACGAAAGCGGCAATGCCGCCCGCTGGGGCGCGGCAGTCTTCTAGTGCCAGGCCACGCCGCCGTTCTCGTCGTAGAGGACCTCCCGCATATTCGCCCCGTCGAGGTAGAGCATGGCAAATCCATTGAGCACGCGCTGAGGAATGTCCGGGTCCTCTGCCGAGCGCGTTTCATACCAGACGACGTTCGGGTTCTCCGCGAGTTCTGAAGCCTGCCCCCACGGCAGTGCGCCATGGCCGATGCAGCGGCCCAGGACGTTCCCCGGCGGCTTGGGTTGATAAACCGCGCCGACGTGCACGTGGCCCCAATACCAATATGCCGGACCGGCGCCCGCCGGGAACGCGCTCATCACCTGCGTCCACAGATTCGTCGTGCTCGAACCATCCGAAGCGAGGCCGTTGTGGTGGGTCAGCACGATGACCTTCTTGCCGGTTGCGACCTGCTGTTGCAGGAAGGTCACCTGAGTCCCCTGATCCGGTCCCAGAGTGCCGTCCATATAAAGCCCACTCTCGGGTGAAAAATAGGCCGAGTCCAGCCCGACGATCACCCAATTATCGTTCTGGAGGGCGAAATAGCTGCATCCCTTCTGCATGGCGAAGGGCGAGTTGGAAATGGCGGCGAAGTAGGGCTTGGCGCCGGAGTACATCTCGTGATTCGAGTTCAGCGCCAGCGAGCCGATCGAACCCTTGGGCCAGATGTTCACCAGAAGGTGCTGTTCCTGGTCGCTGGTTCCGGCGTAGTAGACGTCGCCCAAGTGGATCGTCAGATGCGGCTGAAGAATCGTCATGTGATTGCCCACGTCGGTGCTGGGAGCCGGATTGGCCGCCGTTCTCCAGTTTCCCGTGCCCCAGTCGCCGGCCAGCCCAATCTGAACGTCGTTCGGTATGGTAATGATCTGCGGGTCCGCCATGAAGGGGTGTTTACCCCCAGATATCGGAAGCAAGCTCTCCAGGTAAACGGCGAACGCTTCCGCCCAGCCCGGATCGAGCTCTTGATACTTGCCCGTGCCCCAGATCACCCCCTCGGGGCTGACATCGATCACCGCCCCCGCCTCCAGGCCCGCCAGGACTCCATCCGAGTCGTTACTCAAAGCGCTGTGCGCGAGCAGAAGCTGCTGCGGGACGGGCGGCGCCGCGGGAGCCTTTCCCGTCTGGGAAACGGCGACAGCCTGTTGGTTGGCGCTCAAAACCTTCGGCCCAAGCGCGCGTTGTTGATCCGAAGTGAGTTGCTTCCAGGCGGCATTAATCCGGCTGGAAATGACAGGGTCAATGCTGATTTTCATTGGGCCTCCCTCAATGCTGCTATTATACGGACTTTCTGTCGACTCCCAAGAATGAATAATTGGCCCGGACCTGATTCGAAGGTCCCCAATTCACCGAAGAACCCAGGAAGAGCCGCATCTGGAATTGACCGCGGGTTCGTAGACCTATTGAAGATGCCAGCGGTCAGAAAAACCCTGACCGCGCCCACCCTCTTGACTTCCCCCTTTATAGAAGGGTCACGACGGCACTGACAGTCCCAACCTGCTTGGTGGTCATCGACGGCCCGTCAAAAAAAATCAGGATTTATATGTCCCCACGATAACCTGATCGGCAGTTGCATTGAGAATTATTTAGGTGTATCTTACCAGCACGCTGACAACTCAGAGCGAACATCCAATTTAAAGGAGGAGCAAACCGTGCCCATAAAATTCCCCAAACTGGAACCCGGCCAGCGCAGAATCCACAAATATGGTTGGAGTCCGGATTTGCCCGACCATCGCGATCTTCTTTATGCTACGCCCCATCCCGTGGCTTTGGCATTGCCGCCGAGCGCCGATCTGCGGCCGGGCTGTCCGCCGGTGTATGATCAGGGTCAGCTCGGAAGCTGCACTGCCAACGCCATCGCTGGCGCGATTGAGTTCGACCAGATCAAGGAGAAACTGCCCCCGTTCACACCCTCCCGGCTTTTCATCTATTACAATGAACGCGTCATCGAGCACCACGTTCAGTCGGATAGCGGTGCCCAGATCAGAGACGGCATCAAGAGCGTGGCCTCACAGGGAGTTTGCGCGGAGACTTTGTGGCCCTACAACGACCAGAACACGGATCCGGATGCATGTCCCACATGCCCCTACGCGCAGACGCCGCCACAAAGTTGTTACGTCGCAGCGAAACAGCACACGGTGAAGCTCTACCAGAGGTTGACGCCGGTTTTAAACACTCTGAAGGGGTGCCTCGCGAGCGGTTACCCGTTTGTTTTCGGATTCACGGTCTATGAGAGCTTTGAGAGCCCAAAGGTAGCCAAGACCGGAATCGTGCCCATGCCGGGACCAACCGAAAAGGTTGTGGGCGGCCATGCCGTCGTTTCAGTAGGCTACAACGATGCCAAGCAGCAGTTCATTGTGAGAAACTCCTGGGCAGACACCTGGGGGATTAAAGGCTATTGCATGATGCCCTATGGGTATTTGACGGACTCGAATCTGGCGGATGATTTCTGGACGATCCGGACTGTGTAGTAGAGTCCGGTGTGGCACTTTGCCTACGCACGTGGACGCTGAGCTTGAACATTTGGCCCGGGGGCGTTTCCAGCTCCCAGGGGCGCCGGTACTCCAATTTAATTTCACCGGTCCCCGAGCGCTCGGCCTGGAACTGCCAGCGGCGGGTTCCCCCTTTTCCGGGGGCACCCACCGCTGGCTCGAACCAACTCTTTACCAGCGAGCATGTCGGCTCAGGCCCGACCCTGAGCCCCCACCGGAAGCCCGTGGTCGGATTCTCAGCCAGAGATATCTCCACCACCTCGCCGATTGCGAGAGTGACCTCGCGCTCGTTGTAGCTTCTGTCGACCTGCATCATCTTGGGGCTTCGCGTATATATAGGGTACCAGAGTTCCAGTGGGACGAAAAGTGGTAGCCATAATCGATCCGCAATCGAAATTGGCCGTGGGTTCCTAAATCCGGGGATAAGGCCCACGCTCAGGAGAACTCTAACCATGGCTCGCCGGGGAATGAAGCGAAATACGCTGCTCCCCATGACTAAAACGACCACTAGGGCCACGTGAAGAATTGGATCGAAGCCCTCCGCACCCTCCAACCCGTGGTGGAAGACCCCGTCCTCGGCTTCCGCGCCGCTGGCGCCGCCCTGCTCAGTAACGTGAGCTACGAAAGCGGCCACCCCGCCCGCTGGGACGCGGAGGCAATGAAGCTGCTTTGAGGTTGTTACGGCGGCTTTACGCCGTCATTTTTAGGACGCCAAATTCGCCATGGTCGCTTGCATGGTGGCGGGGTAAACCCGCCGCTACATCGCCGCCTTGCGCCGCGTTCGCGTGCGCATGAAGTGAAAGTCCCCGGTCAGAAAATCGTTGACCGTGGCTCCCCGCTACCGGCCGACGCCGGGCATATCGCTTCCGCGACCCTCGTTCAGTTCGACGCAAATCGCATCCAAATCGGCCGGGTGTGTAGCGACATACTGTTGGGCAGAGGATTGCAGATTTGCGAGATTCTGCGCGGTCACATCATCCATTTCGGCTTCCGCCCCTTGCAAATTGGGAACCTGAAGGCGATAGTACGTGCATCCCGGCATGAGCTTTAGTTCATAGTCAACGGACTCAGAGACACTATCCATGAAAACCGGCACAATCTGCTTGGCCCAACCCACCAGTCCCCAATCTTTGGCTTGGGCATACGTGATGCTATCATTTCGGTCCCCTGTGCCCACCGATACAACCACGAACTCCGTGGCATCCGGATAAAGGTGTCGTGCTTCTGCATTGGCAGCCATGGAGGGGTTGTTCACGAACACCCCACCGTCCACCAGCGTGTAGTCCTTGGCGCCCTTGGTGAGGTGTAGCGGCGGAAAGTACGTTGGCGCCGCTGATGTGGCTCTGGCAATGTCCGTCACGTTCCAATTGTAATTGGGGTCGAAGGCGATCCGGTGGCTCTTAAAGAAGAACGGGAGCTGTCCTTGCAAATCGTAGCTGGAGATCAATAGCGGCGTGAGCGCCGTCTTGAACTCCGTGGCTTGGAAGAATTCCGCGAGGACTTCTTCAAGACCGTCGGGTGAGTACTTCGGAGATAAGAGCTGTTCCGCAGGCGTTAATATGGTCGTCTTGAAGATTGCCGGTCCATATTGGAGGTAGAGGTTCAGTAGATCGTCAGGGGAATATGGCTGACCGCCTTTACTCGGCGTGCCGATCCCCAGCGCGATAATGCCCCCAGTCGACGTCCCCGCGATGAGGTCAAAGGCCTCATACAAATCTATTCCCAGCCGTTTTTGCAGTTCGGCAAGGATGATAGCGGGAATAATCCCGCGAATTCCGCCACCATCAATAGCAAGAACCTTGATGCTCTCCATTGGTCACCTTCCTTCCTGGCAGGTTTTTCCGCGAACTGTCGCTAAATTAATACCATTGCCCACCGGGCGCAAGGGAGTGACACCCGGTCGCAGTGGTAACCTGTAAATGTTTTCAACGACCGTTCCCTTGCCCTCGCTTCCGGGAGTAATAATGCTAAGGATGGTCTGGCATGGGCGAAATACCTCAAGTGAAAATGCAAATCCAATGAAAACGCCCCGGTCAGAAAAACACTGACCGGGGCTCCTCGTCAGCTCATCCTCAGAGCTTTTTGGAAAGCTTCATCGCCGGCGAAGACCTCAAGGTCGTTTTCTTGGGGATCTTTGTTTGGATAGGCCGGATCCAGAAGCATTCTTAATCTATCCTTCCAACTCGGGTTTCTTAAGATCGCAGATTTAATGGCGCTGAGGGCTTGGTCCCGCACAGTGCTAAGTTGGACTCCGGGGTCGGGGACGGGTCGAGCTTTATACCAACTGTACTTTTGCCCGTACGCTGCCGCCAGATTAACGTCGATTGCGCCATCCATGAGGTTAGAGGCATCCGCGTTGTATTCTTCTCCGAACTTAATGGCATCGGTAAAGCCTGCGGGCGGGGTCGTATACAATAGAGCGTATGTCAGAGAATTGTAGAGCCGTTGTTTCATCGATTTATCAGTTTGAGGGGTAAGTCTCTTGTAAGCATCGAGCAGTTGTTGCTTGATTATGTCGAGTGGCATGGCGGCTTTCCGGAGCGCAATCGCGTAGTCTATTCGCAGATTTATGTCATCCGGCGTCCTGGCGAGTGCCATCTCGTACCCCTTGACGGCGTCCTCGGCGTCTCCTTCGCTAAGTCGCGCATTCGCCCAGAGAATTATGTCCCCTGTCGAGAGTAGGGGATCGAGGCGGACCTGGGCGATTCGTTTCGTGATCTCTTTTACTGCTTGAGTCCGGGTAGGCTCATCGTGGATGCTGGGTCTAATCGCAGCAAGTGTGTCTTTGTCGCTCTGGCTGAGCGGTAGACTCGGCTGTGGCTGGTCCGCCCTTGAAAACGCACCGGTAAGAAAGAGCCGTGTGATGAGATATCCAGCTAGAAAGCCCCCCACTGAGAAGTAAATCAGCAACGCCCCCGCAAAGAAAGTTTCATCAGGACCGCCCACACTACGTGCGATGAAAAGCGAGGCGCGATAAATGTTCTGTGGTACTTTTTGAAGTTGTACCAGGGTAATCCCCACGATGATTTTGGTGAGCCAATCAGAAATTTGCTCGAGGTTCGTATTGACGCGGATGCTGTAGGTAGGTTGTTGGGCCTGGCTACCAGCACTCCCATTCGATCCCTGTTGCGGATTGACGTTAGGATTATCCTGTTGGAGGACCCGTGGGATTCCAAATAGAAACCCTATCAATGAGCCGGCGGCAAAGCAAGCCAGCGCCCAAAGAAGAGCCGCCGGAGCATTATGGCCGTGGGATCGCTCCGACACCACAGCGATACTTCCGATGGCAAGGAAACTGAGGACCGCTAGCCCAGTTCGTCTAAGGTCCTGTTCAGCGGCCCTTCTCTTATTCTCAGCATCAGCAGTACCAGTAGAAGTCATCATATCGTGTCTCCATAGAGAATCCAGTAGTGGCCATGGTCAATTCGGTCGCCGCTGCGTCAATTGACCGTGGGTTCGCGAATCCAAGGGAAAAGCTACGGTCAGAAAGACGGTGACCGTGGCTGTGGCAGTGCAGGATAGACACGTAACAGGGCTTCAGCCGGCATTGTGGGGCAAGCAAAGCATGTCAGGCAATGTCATTCATCTTGCATTGCGACACCCTATTCCTAGTGCGTCGATCCATTGTCCGGCACGGCCTTTAATAGCGCTAGCTACTTGGCCCTTTGGACATTCAAAGGATCTTTCAGTAGCGAAATTAATGCTTTGCCCGGGGATGCTAATTGACTCGATGCTTCCTTGTTCCGATCCGGAAACATTTTTGGAACACCTGATCGTCAGATGATTTCCAAGATACTCACCGGTGGTACTGGGTACGGACGATAGCACGGCACCAATAACAGCCTCATTTGCAGGGCACCGCACAGTAAAGGGGTCGCCCATCTGCGACCCGTTGTGATCGCCTTCGGTCGGTTCGCCAAGTAGACGAACAGTAATATGGCTCGACCAAGCAGCTTTCTCGAAGCGGACCTTCGAACAGAGAGGGCCTATGTTGAAAATCCGAAAATCGCTTTGTTGGTTGGTCCTCCCTGAAAGGCCGATTAGGATCTCATCATCCTCGCACGAGATCTCGAAGGGACCTCCGCCCGGTCCACCCATTATCGGTCCCCAGCTCAAAGTGCTGGCCGGTTGCGTAAAGCGCTGCGGGCGCGTGCCTAGATGGAAGCCAATAATCGCGAGCACAAACCCAAATGCAGCGAGCAGGCACTGGCGGCGAAGCGAAAGAATCTTGGGAATCTTAACACCAAACGCATCTATACCACCGCCGACTATCGCAGCGATTATGCACGCCAATCCACATGACAGCAGCGTAGTAGCCATTTGCTCCTCACTTCCTTCACGGTGCTGCGCGGAGCCAGCAGCCCATGCCGAAAGCACAGACTGCGACTCCTTCAGCAGACAGTCGAACCGAACTTTGGATTTGTGAAAGTTCCTTTAGGAGCCGCAGCCATGGTCAATCCGCAATTGAAATTGACCGTGGGTTCGTAAATTCACTACGGAGGCCACGGCCCGAGAAACGCTAAAGGTGTCGACCCGCCCCCGCGCGTTCGATTTAGACATAATGGAAACTGCCCGGCAAAACGGCCATCTGGCCATCTGCATTAACCACTTCCATGCTACGCTGCCAAGAGCATGCTGGGGCGTCACCGCGGTAACCGATGTTATCCTTATGCAGTTCACGCCCCTTGCATAAGCGCCGCCAATATTGACCTGGGAGCCAATGGAGAAATCAGTCCCCCTGATTGTCACCGTGGTCCCCCTCCCCCAGGGCCTAATGGTGGCGCGATCGAGGTTCCCTTGGTGCCGGGGCCCATTCCTCCCGAAGGCTGGGTTGTGGATCCCAATGGGTTCTTTAGATTCTTAGGGTTGCTCGATTGGAACATAGTTTCGAACACCTCCCCGAGCTTTGTGGTCGCGATCTTAGAAAACATGCCGACGAGCACGGCAACTGAGGTTAGAGCGAATGGGTTAAGGTCCAATGTTTTAATGCTGGAACCTGCAGTGATAGCCAGAAATCCTCCTCGGACGGCCATATAAAACGCCAGAGCCAAGATCGCTCCCAAGAAAGGATGAAGGTAGTACCACCACGCCCAACTGCTCTTGATTTCCTCATTGCCCACGAAAGATGTGAAGGACCGTGCGGAGTGCAAAAAGGCGCCAAGCGCGCCTCCGATGAGCACCAAAAACAGCAGATCAACGTCGCGAGGTAGGGTTACACCTGGCCGATTCTCAAGCCAGGACGTGCCCGGACGCGCGACCAAATCAACCGACGCGCTCTCCGCTTTCTTTGCGGCTTCAAGTAACTTGTCGTCCTGTTCTTTTTTCTCCCGGACTTTAGCAATCTCTGCCGTCAGGTTGTCGATACTAGTCTTAGGCAAATCTTTCCCCTTATCGAGCCCGTCTTGTAGCAACTTCTCGTTCCTAGTGTCCGTCTCGACATTCGTTTGAGCATCTTGTCTCGCTTTTGTTAGGTTGGGGTCGGGCGGAGACGGAGGCCACAATGGAACCAGCAGGAATACGATCGAGAAAACACCTATCAAATAGAACCCTAATAAATTCCGCTTCCAGCCCCTCCACGGGGGAGGAATGAGGGTTAGGGTGGCGTTAGCGGTTTTATTGCCGAGGGCGCTTATCGCAGTTAATCTGACTACGGCAGGATCAACAAGCGAGGGGTCAGGCGTATACAAGCCGTCAGCCGTGATGCTCCCGAGCCCGGGACTGAGGTTCCATGTTACATTGTTCGCCGGATCCCCGGACACTATTGCCTTAAACTGCTGCACCTGAGTATGTCTTAGTTGGACTGACGCGGGGATGATCTGCACCGAAATCGGGGCCAGAAAAATCGTCGTACTGGCCGAGCCGCCCGCGGCATTCGCAGTAATGGTAATCGCTTGCGCGCTGCTGATTTGCTGCGGCGCGGTGTAAGTTATGGAGGCAGGCGATGTTCCCGCTGGGGCTATTGTTCCTACTGAGGAAGGCGTGATCGTCCAAGTGACCGGCAGTGGAGCGCCTTGATCGTCTTGAGCCCGGAAGGTCGCACGTTGCATTTCTGTTAACAGGACGTTTTGGGGTGTAATATTCACCTTGGCCATTTTCCTCCTTACGAGGCCCCGAATGCGAGGCACCCCTGACAGACGCTTCAAGAACTCTGTTTCGGCATAGAATTGGCCCGCCTCGAGGCCAGACTCCGAATAATGGCTGTCGACAACGAGCACCTCAGATCCTCTTGGGCTCTCGAGCAAAAACGCGTGCAAGTGATAGGATGGCACAAATACCAAGCGTGCTTCTGCGTCATCCTCAGGCCGTTCTCGATCGATACGATCCACGGCTGTTGCGATTTCAGAAGCTAGATTTGATGCAAATAGCTTTTGAACAGACCATTCACTTTGTGTGCTGCTCGGCTCGGTGGAGCGGGCAAATCCCAAGGCCTTGCCGTTAGCAATAATCTGGTGATGCCAGTGCGAGGTCCGGCGGATGACGTTTGCGAGTCCACCCCCCGGCTGGGCGGCGGCCGCAATGTCTCCGGCGCCCAGCAAAAATATTTCGAAGCTTTCACCCAATTTTGGCTGCGCGTCAGCGGGGATGCCAAGGTTGTGTCGCGCGAGTAGGTTTCCGAGTTGCGCCGTCAACTTGGCCACCGTCTCAGTGTTCAACTGCTTGCTTTTTGCCATCGCGGTCTCCAGGGTGCTTGGTTCATCTCAGGCCATCGATACCCAAGTCCACTGCCAGGAGCCCCATCCGTAGGCAGCGACAAGATTCACGTAATAAACGGCTCCAGACCCCCACCGCGGGTCGTTGACCAACAAGTAGGGTCCCGTGTCATCAACATTCCACCCACACACAAGCGCCTGGTGGCCAGTACCATCGTTCCAAGCAAAACCAATTTCCACCGGGCGATTTGCATTGATCTCATCTTGAAGCGTCTCAAAGGGTACACTTCCAATGACCAGGTTAGCGTTCCGACCCCGGCTCGCGTAGACCCCCGCGATATCAGGCACCTGAGCGGGCTCATTGCACAGCGCAGAACTGGGATCTGAGCAACACGTCGGTTCACCGAATAACTGTGTGGCCAAGTCGCATTGCTGAACAGTGGAGTCGCCATAGAATTGGAGCACCATCTGTGCACAGGCCGCCCAACACCACTCTGTTTGCTCCTGATTTATCTGAGGAACACTAACCGTCGCGGCCCAAGGCACCGGTGCGGCGAGAGTAATGGGAACTGCATCCGTCGTAAGGGGCATATGTCAACTCCACTTTTCTCCTGCGACTGACTACTGGAAGCCCGGCGCCCCTGCCCGCGAAGTGGCCGAGCAGTTGAGCAAGCTAACTCTTGATTGAATCATCAGTGCGGGCGCCGCCTTCGGAGATCATCTTCGACAAGCTTGGGAACGGGGAGGCCCCAGAAACGTCTATAACGCAGCCCTTGGCCCCCCCTCTGGTCCGGGAAATCACTGACAACTGCTATCACTGCCGACGATAGGATAGGTTTTCTTCTCGATCATCTTTTCGATCATCTTTCCAAATTTATCATCCTCGGCATAGCCACCATAGGCATAAGCGTAGCCACCACAATCTAGTCCCCCATCGATGCGGTAGAGCGCAAATGTGGCGACAGTCCCACCACTAAAGTAAATCCGACTTCCGAGAAAGAGATTTGATTTCGTTAGCTGACCTCCGCCCGACTCGAGTGTCTGAACAATCAGAATGTGCAACTTATCCAGGATGTCCTCGCCGGGCGACTCAGTGCCACCCCATATCTGGTGCGCCAACAGGTCGGACGCCAATATCTGTTGGAGGGGGCTTCCGGCGGCATTTGGACCGCTCGGTGTAGGTGCTGTGCCCGTTGGGTTCGTAGCTCCTGGCGGATTAGTCCCCGCACCCTGCACGGGCGGGAGAGGATTCGCGGCAGGACCGCCGGGAGGGTTATTGGCCGCGGGCCCGGACGGTGGATTATTCCCTTGATTTAGTGCAGAACTCGGTTGTCCCGTGAAGAGAGTGGCTTCGAAGGTATCGATCGCTGACACGATGGAGGCCAACGCAGCGACCTTCAAGTTGATAGTCTGGGTATAGGAATCCCTGAAGCTGGCAGCCTGCGCCTTCTGTTCCGCAGTATATGTACTTATCGGGGGCGCCGGACCCGCTGCGGGGGCCGGCGGCACCGGGGGGGCTGCTGGCGGCGGGGACGACCCCGTCGACAAGATCGTCTGAGCGTCCGTAAGCGCCTGAGAATAATTTTGGGCGTCGTCTACGGCCTTCTGACGGTCTGCCTCTAATTGACAGAGACGCTTACCAATAAAGGTATCTTCAAGGTTATCGCGTCCAAGCAGATTAGGCGCATAGACGCTGGGCACGTACGTCGCAATGCCATTCTGGCGCAGTTGGCCCGCCAAGAAGCTCGTCAACGGGGCTGAGGTGAGAGCCCCTGCCGAGACCGACAACGATTGGTTCACGGCGAACACGCTCGCCAGCGTTTGAATCAGAGTTTGGACGTCGGCGGGACTCGCAATGAACGGGCCACCAAGTTTGGGCACGTCTTTCCGAACATTGCTAAAGAACGGAGGAATCAGAATAGCTTCTAATTTGCTAGTTGCCGACAGCGCCCTCTTGTCCAGCAGACCAGCTTGATACATAAGCGTTCGCCACTGCACCAGGCTCGTGAAATCCGCAGGCGTCGCGATTACCACGGTTTGACCCTTCACCTTCGGCTTGATGGCCTCATATATCTTATTGGCGTCTGCAGTTAGTGCTCTATATGCAAAGATCGTCGATTCGATCGCCATCGAGCCGCCAGTAATCCCCGCGGGACTCGGATTTGCACTGTTGTTCGCAGGAGAGCCCGGACTCTGGGGAGAACTTGCTGATGGGGACGTTCCACTACCCGTACTATTCTGACTGCCTTTCGCAATGTTGGGTGGTCCTGTTAAAAGGGATAAGGTTCCCCATATCACGAATACAACTAAAGGAACTCCGAGCGTGAGCCGTTTCATGTCGACCCTCCTGTCGATGATTGCGTATCGCCTCAAAACGGGACCGGAATGCAACTTCCATAACAGCCAAATGGCGACTAACTCTCCTCAGCTACCTAACCCGAAAAGATCGCGCAAAAGGCGACACGCACTTCTCGGCTCGAGGTGCTAGGCTTAAGGCACCAAATGTCAGCCTCGCCAAGTGACCGCTTGCCCCACATACAATAACGAAAAGCCGTCGCATTTCCCTTTATGCATTCACCGTGTTCTGTGGTTGATGATTGTCCCATGGCTCGTGGAATTGGACCTCATCCGAAACTAGCCTTTCGCCGGGCTGAAACGCATTGTGGAAATCCGCTAAGCCGGGAACGAAAACATCGACAAGTTTCCGGGTTGCGATTCACTTCAACATCAATGCTCCCGCGCAGGCCAAACGGCCTGGGCTGGACCAGTAGCCGGTCGTGTAAGTAACCCGGGGTCTTGCCCATTCCAAATTGGCGTGGGCTTCTCTATCCGTTACTTAAACCAGTTGTAGTTAGTGAAAATGGGCCGTAAACTCGGCCATTAAACATCCAGCCAATACACTTGTCAAGTCTTTTTTTAAGTTGGTATCGTAGTATTTAGCTTACTATACATATTTAACACTATTTTGACCTGCCGCAAGAAATCCCCGGAACCTGCCAAGCTAAGTTCCTTGTTTGCAATATCAAGCATATGCTATGGATATCTGCTGGCGGGCGGGGACGGTAGGCGGAGTCCGAGGTTTGAAGACCGACGTCCGGGTGAAGGAGCCAGATTTCGGTCAGTGCATACAATAGCGGTTGAGAATGCGCAGGGGTAATAGGCACGGATCTGAATAATAAATCCACGCTACACTTGTTTTTTCCCACCGGGAGGCAATCTGCAAAATATCGCAGGGGGGGGTGCCGACGCGCTAGGTTACATATTGGAAGGCGATTTCGGGGTGAAATCGCGCAGGGCAGGAGGAGGTGGACCGTAGACGGGTGGCGGAAGACGGCGTACCGGGAAATCGGGCGGCGAACTCGGAGAGGAAGAGCCAACTCGCGTGGGCAATTCCCGATAATTGCAAAGGGAAACAGGCAGAACCTATTGAGGCAAAGTCGGGCAGAAAGAAATACGTTCTTCGGAGGTGGAACGGCGGGTAACACGCGGCGCGAGCCGGCTCCGCTGCGGCCGGGTTGGCCGTGCCACAATCCCCCGCGTCACGCACTCCCCCACATCGGCTATCGGCAGTGTCAGGTGAGAAGATGAACCAATTCGCCGACTTGAGAAATCGCGAATCTCAAATGGCAGATTTGAAGTGGGGAAAGGGCAGGGCCCGATTTGAAAAGCGCTCAGACCGTCTTATCGGGGGAGTCGCAGAGGGTGGCCAGGGGGCACTCGGCGCACAGGGGGTTGCGCGCGAAGCAGATTTTTCTGCCAAACCAGATTACCTGATGACTGAACGAAACCCAGCGGTCTTGCGGCACCAGCTTCATCAGGTCCTGCTCGACTTTTTCCGGCGTCGTTTGCTTGGTCAGTTTCAGGCGGTGGGTGATGCGGAAGACATGGGTATCCACCACCACGCCGCTCGCGATGCCGAAGGCCGTTCCCAATACCACGTTGGCGGTTTTTCGTGCTACGCCGGGCAGGGGGAGCAGTTGTTCCATGGTGCGGGGAACCTCTCCGCCGAACTCCTGCACGATCCTCGTGGCGGCGCCGATGATGCTTTTCGCCTTGTTGCGGAAGAACCCGGTGGAATGAATTTCCTGCTCCAACTCTTCTTGCGCCAGGGCTACGAAATCCTTGGGGGAGGGGTATTTGCGGAAAAGCTCCGGGGTGACCTTGTTCACGCGCTCGTCGGTGCACTGGGCAGAAAGGATGGTGGCGACGAGAAGTTGGAAAGCGTTTTCGTGCCGCAGCGCGCATTCGGCCCGCGGGAACCGCAGGTCGAGCGCCGCGAAGATCTTCTGCAATCGGGCGGGCGCGGTGTAGGATTTTTGAGTTTGGCTCCTCGATTTTATGTTTGCGGCCGCTCGGGCAACTTTCGAAGACTTGTTTTTTTTTGGCATGGCGGTTCTAGGCGGCGACTCAATTCAAGATTCAAGATTCAAAACCAAATCCAAAGCCAAAACCACGAGATCAAATCCAATTACGACCTATACCCAAACCCGGAATCCCGACGACTCAATCCAACATTCAAGGTTCAAGATTCAAAATCAAATCCAAAGCCAAGACCACAAAATCGGATCAATCTTACAACCTATATCCTAACCCCGAATCCCTAACCCCAATCCCGAATCCCGCGCCCCTAATCCCTGATCCCTAATCCCGAATCCCTAACTCCGAATCCCTAACCCCGAACCCCTTATCCCGTGTCCCGTGTCCCGTGTCCCGTGTCCCGTTTTTCACCCTCCCAGCAAATCCAGCACCTCATTCAGTTCGCGGTGGATACAGGTTAGCGTCGGGGTGTCGCGGACGGTGTAGCTGGTGGCCTCACTGTGGCGCAGTTCCATGACGAGGTCGACGAAGTGATCGGGCTTATCGCTCTCGAATGCCACCACGAATTCCTGGTCATCCAAGCCGAAGGAGTAGGTGGTGTTCAAGCGCACGGTGGGGTAGCGGTGGCCGATCTCAATGTGCTCGTCCATCATCCCTTGCCGCGCATGTTTGGTGAGACGATACCACGCTTTGCTTTTGACAAAGGGGTATACAAAGAGATAACGGAACTGGCCGGGGATGAGCTTCAGCCGCGTGCCTTCCTGCCCGCTGTGGGTGTGCTTGTCCACATAAACGGAGCGCTTGGTCATGGACAAAAACGAATAGGGGGTGGTCAGGTAATTTCCCAAATCGGTCTCAAGCAGCTTCGCCATCATCTCCTGGAATTTCAGCAGGTCGAAGCCAATGCGCCAAAGCATGAAGTCGCAATCGCCGCGCACGCCGATCATCGAGTAAGCGATGGTCATCACATCCTGGTCGTAGCTTTTGACCACGTCGATGAACTGGCACTTGCCGCGCTTGCGATCTTCTGCCGGCAGCCTTCGCCATGCGGGGTCAACTTTGTAAAATCCGAAATTCACATACTGACGGCGGTCGTCGCCGCTTGCTGCTTCCGGGTGCTTATGTTCACTCAAGACGAAAACTCCTTAGGGTTGGATCCTGAAACTTAAGCAATTGTGAGCCCTGATGAAGTTTCAATATAACATGAAATGTGGCGCGAGGAGGCGTGGCGCGCTGTGCGGCACAAACGCGCGAGCGGCGATTCCGTGGACGTAGCGCGGGACGCCCGCGCTACGTTCAAATGCCGGGCGCCGGCGCGCTCTTGATGGCGGCATTGATCTTGATCCGATATCGTAGAGAAGGGAATTGGTCACACTCAGGGGCTTGAAGCGGCCGGGGCGGTTAGGGGACGAGCACGACCGGCGCTCGCCAAAACGCGGCTTTCCGCCCCGTTGGGTCGAGCACAGTTACCTGGCAGTTGTAGTCGCCGGGCGGAAGCTGGTTGATCGCAATGCTGAAGCTGAGGGGCATGGTCTTGAGCCGGTTGTTCAAGCCCGCCGTCACCTCCAGCGGCTGCGTCTCGAACGCTTTCTGCTGGGCGTGATAGAAACTTACGTACGCGATCAACGGTTGAGTGCTTGGCGCGGCCGGCTCGTAGGCCTGAAGGTAGATATACATCGCCCGGCTCCGGCTGAACACCCGCGTCACGCTGGGAATCAGTTTCTGCCCTTCCTGCACCAACGGGTTGGCCGACTCTTCTTTGTCCTTGGCCTTGATCGCGTTATAGAGGGCATCCTTGAGTTCGATGCGCTGACTGCTGAGGACTACGGAGCTGATGGGGATTCGCTGCTCCTCTTTGTTCAGATTAGGAATGACAAACGTGGTTTGATACGTTCCGATTCTGCCCGTCTCGTCATCCCGAGCAAGAAACTTGATCGTGTATTTTCCGGGAAGAATCGTGAAGCCCGTGTCGTATTCAATCGGCCGCTTGGATAATTCGATGGCCGTCGCATCGCTCAGCTTGATGTTCACTTTGTCGCGCACGTTGGTGATCGTGGAGCCGTAGCTGTCCTTGATCTCGCCGATGAAATCGATGAGGGTGTGCTCGGCGCCGCCGCGTTTGGCCAAAGCCAGTTCGCGCCCGGGAATCTTCACAATGATGGGGACAAAGTATTCGGCGCGATTCAACTGGAAGTAGTCTACTTCCATGGCGATGGTGAGCTCGGTAATCGGGTCTTCCAACATCAGGGCATCTTCAAGCTGCCGTTCCTTGTCGGCAGCGGTGAATTTGTTGAACGTCTTGCTGGCGTAATAGCCCTGGCGATAATCCAGGTTGACGGACAGGTTCCCGTTGAGCGAAATCTTGATGCGCCGGAATTTTCCATCTTGAGTTGTGATGCTCGTATAATACCCGATGATGTAATAGCTCGAAACGGAATCCTGCGCCCGCACGATACCTTTCGCCAAGTCGTTATAGTCGAGCAGTGCCTTGCCGCCGGTATCTCCCGCGAGCGCATAAAGGGTATCCTGTGACTGCTGGAAGTTTCCCATAAGAGCCGCGGCGCCGGAATACATGCCGATATTGCCCTGCGATCCTTGCGTGGCGTCTCCAAGTGGGGCTTGGGCCACCAAACCCCGCGCGTCGATGGGCCAGAACGACACACCGGCGCGGATGGCGGCGTCAATCGTGGCGTGGAGCTGCGCCTGGTTGTCGAGGCCATTCAGCCGCAAGCCGCTGGCGAAGTAGACGAGCAATTTCTTCTCGCTGAGCTGCCCCAACATTTTCGCGGCCGTCTGGAGCGCGGCCAACTGGCGGTCGGTGTTGAAGATATTGAACTCACTGTCGTCCTGGCCAAACGCCGCCCCGGTATCGGAAGTGCCGGCGTCGCTGGAGGATTCGCCATAGCCCTGGCCTTCTCCCACAATCATGGTTTCGATAATGCTCAACAGCCGGTTGCGGTCATCGGTGAAATCCTGAAGGACGTCAACGGCGCCGCCCGAGTATCGCAGGATGGAAACGCGATCCGCTTCGGTCATCTGCGTGCGGATGAATTTCTTCGCCGCAGCGAGCGCGCGCAACTGGTCCGCGGGCGGCATGGCCGTCAAGTCGAAGTACAGCGCCAGCAGGCGGCGGTCTTGGTATCGAAGTTTCCCGGGAGTTTCGGTGGTAATCCGAGTTCGGGAAAGCTTGTCGTAAACGGTGATGTTTTCGGGCTCGGGGCGAGCGGCGGGCGCGGCAAGGGGAGTCTCCGGCAGTTTCTGGAACTCGCAGAAACTGATGGCCTGCGGCACACCGTTTTCGGTGACCGTGAAGTCTTTTGCGGTCAACCCTTCAATGGGATTTCCCTTTTTGTCCTTCACCACCACCGCCTCGACGACGAGCTGAGTGCTGACGCGGATGGTGGCCGTACCATTGGCTTCAGGCGTCGCGTTCTGCCCGACCTGCTGTGCGGCGGCAGTGAGCGTCAAGAACAAAATCGCGGCAATAACCGGTCGCATAGTTCAAAACCTCAGTCGCAGTGTGGCTTGCATGCTGCGCATGGCATTGGCTGCGGTGGGCAATCCGAATTGCGCGCTGTTGACCGTCGTGTTCCAAGCCGTGAAGGTGACGTGATTGAGCAGGTTTGTCGAGTCGATACGAAAATCGAGATTGAAGCGGCCGCTCAGCCGGAAGGTGCGCCCCATGGATGTGTTCAATGTGAATTCGCTAGGGCCGATAATCGAATCTCTTCCGGCGTTTCCCCATTGGCCCGCGAGCGGCGCCGCGTAAGCCGCGGGGTTCAGAAACAGATCGGAGGGAGCAACGTAGAGAGGCGCGCCCGTATAGTCCGGCCGGATGCTTCCCGTCACACCCGTGCCCGGCACGGCGGCAAGATAGACGGGAGTTTCCGGCAAGCCACTGCCCACGGTGATTTGGGTGAGGATGGTCCACTCTTTAAAGAGCGTTCCCCTCCAGCCACTCAGCAGGGTTTCTCCCCCAAGCCCCATGCCGGTGGTGTATTGCGCCTGCACGTTCAGAAGATGGCGCTGATCGAAAGTCGAAAGCCCGCGTTCGGCTTCGAGATTCAGCCAATTCTGCGCGATCGTCGGGGAGCTCGGGCCGGAGCTCTGGGTTGTAGTAATTGACAGCGAGGTACCGGGAGGCGAATTTGCTGGCGTGGAGATTTGTGTGACCGGGGCCGCTCCCTCTCCCCCCAGTGCGGAGTCATCGTCGATGGATTTTGAGTAAGCATACTGGACCGTCGCGGTAAGACCGTTGTGCAGCCTTCGCCGCAATTGAACCTGTGCCGCCTCGCGCGTGGAATTGCCATTGGAGGCGAGATAAGCAAATCCGGCAGGACAGCTAGGGCAGGGGTTCGCCGCCCCGATGGGATAGGTATTCGGCAGAAATTCCTGCACGCCGCGTGTCCCCTTCGTTCCTAGGTACGTCGCCGTCAATTGCAGTGAGCCGGGCAGGTCGCGCTGAAGCGAGGCCTGCCAGTTCTGCGCATAGCCAACGCGGAAATTCGGATCGACGGCGTACACGTCTGACGTTACCGAGGAGCACGGGCTGAATCCATTCGCGAGGGTGAGCGGACAAGCCCCGCTGTTCTGCACGCTCAAACTCTTCGAAAGCGGCGCTTGCTGTGCCATTTGTTGCGCAATGGTCTGATAAACGGAAGTGTCGGAGTAGATTCCATATCCGGCGCGAACCAGGAGCGACGACCCGGAGATCGGGCGCCACGCAATCCCCACGCGCGGTTCAAGAATATGCTTGTCCGGCCGGACGAGAGAGTCGGGATATTTCTGGCCCGTCAGCGGCCCGACCGGATTGTTTGCCACGACCGGGTCTACCGCCGCAAAACCCGGAGTAATGTCCAGATTCACCAGGCGGCCATAGAGCTCGGTGATCGGCGCACCGTATTCCCAACGCAGCCCCATGTTCAGCGTGAATTGCGGACTCATTCTCCAATCGTCCGTGATGAAGGCGTCGTAAACGGATTCCCGAAAGTATTTGTCCGCATTGCCGAAAGCGAGCGAACTCGTGTCCGGGATCCCGAGCAGGAAGTCGGCGAAGTCCGAGCCCCCGACGGCGGCGCCGTTCACGCTTCCCTCGGTGGCCGCGCCGGTAAACGTAAACGTGCCGCGCGGGTTTTGTTGGGACAGGTAATTAAACTGCTGCCGGCGGAAGTCACCCCCCATCGTGATATTGTGCCGGTCGCGGCTCCATAACAGGGAATAAGATACGGCGTCTGTCTGATTGCGGTCGAAAGAGCTTTGCGCATCAGACAGTCCGGCGATGCCGCTCGAGAATGCGAGGCTCGGCGGACCCCAGTTGGCGGGGTCTTGATTATTCCCCGTGATTCCCACCTCGGCGGAGACGTTCTCGCGGTCCTTCCAAAAGGGCGTGGTCCTTGTTGCCAACCGGCTGAACCGGTAGCCAAGGGTCCCGAACAGCCGCTGGCTGACGCGGTGCGACCAATTGATGTTGGTGTTGATCCCCAGCACGTCCGTTCTGTCGAGAAAGCCGAAAAGATTCGGGCTGGCGGTCCTGGTGCTTTGAAATGCGAAGCCTCCATAAAGCTGATTCTTGGGGTTGATGGTCTGATTTAAGCGCGACAACAGCGCGTCCTGGTGTGTTTCGCTGAGGATCGGAATCTGATAGTTGTATTGCGGATCACCGCTAAAGGTCGGCAAGGGGTAAAAGTTCAACAAAGCCTTAGCCTGAGGACTGATCTGGGATAGGGGAATCATGCTCTGGGAGAAGGGCAGCCCGGTTGCCGGATTGAAGATCTCGATGGGCTGTCCCAACGCGTTCAATGCCTGGGAGAAATCTCCGCCGCGCTCCGCTGAATCCGGCACCAGAGCCGATTGCGTTGTGGCATCAGCATCTCGAGTCCACAGGTAAGCAACAAAAAAGTTCGGACCATGGCGGAGCAAATGCGGAATCTTCAGGGGGCCGCCCAGCGTCGCGATCCCCGTAATGCGGCTATACGCCGGCTTGGGGGTGTTCTGGCCGCTCAAGGAAAAAGGGCGGGCATCCAATGCGGAATTGTCGAAGATGAGGCCGAGCCCGCCGTTGTACAGCCCTCTCCCGCCGTTGCGATTGTTTCCGAAGGCAAAGGCTTGCGCGAACGGTGAAGCGGCGCCGTTGATGACGCTGCCATTGATGAGCAGACCGTCGACGGCGCGCTGGCTGAGGTCTTCCAGTTCCTTCTCAGGGGTCGCGAGACTCGTTGGCTTCGCTGGCTCGCTCTTGGCTTCCGCAGCCCCACCTCCAGCTCCCGGCACCGGGCGTAGGGGCACGCCATGGCCTGCCCCTACAATCTCGGCCTTGATTTGGTCGAGCGGCGCCAGCTTCAATTCCCATTTCGCCGCGGGCGTGTTCGGGCCGATCACCACATCCTGCTCGAGCGGCGCGAAGCCTGTCATCTCGACTTGGATCACCCATTTTCCATCTGCCAAGTCAGGAAACGAGTAGAGACCTTGTTGGTCGGTGCTGGTGACCAGATGTTTCGCGCCCTGAGTGGCGGTTACCGTTGCTCCAGGAACCGGGAGTCCGGTGAAAGTGACTTGTCCGTGGAACTCCGCAGCCGCCGCAAGGCTCAAGGCGACCAGCCAGGCCAAGAGGAAAAGGAGGGGAAGGGGGCGATGAGGGCGCCGCCGGGCAATCGCATCCGGCGCGTGCTGATCATCGATCTTTCCCGAGCCCACGTCCAAAGCCTTTCTCCTTTATTTTCAAGCACATTCAAGGTTCGAGTCGATAACTTGTTTATTTTTCAAGAACATTCAAGGTTCCAAGCGAATTTGCGAAGTGTCAAATTCTATCTCATTTATTTTCAGTAACATTCAAGGTTCGGCCCTTGATTTTTCGTCCCCCTTTTATTTCTCTTCGCCAAGTGGGGTTTTGTTTACTTTCGTATTTTCATTGTTTTAAACATGGGCTATCAAAATAGGCAAGTCTCGAATTCTTGCCTAACTTGCTGTGTTTTCATCAACATTCAAGGTTCGCGAAACCTGTCGCGGGCGGTCCAAATAAGCAATCATGGTGAATTATAGGCTTCCTTCCGAGCTCTGCGGAAAGGCTCTGCCTTTCCGCAGAGTGCGCGGCGGAGCCGCAGGTTGTACTCGAGCCACCGAACAGAGGATTGCAAAATATAGTGACCAATTGTTTTCGTAGCGCGGGCGTCTCGCCCGCTGGGGCGTGGGCATCCTGCCCGCGCGCTGGCGGGAGCGGGACGCTTCCGCGACAGCGGGCAAGATGCCCGCGCTACGTTCGTAATTTTCACCATATTTCGCAATTCTCAGTAGCGCCCTGCCTTCTCCGGCGGCGCGTCGTGTTCTTGCGGCAAGCCATAGCCTCTTGGTCGGTGACCTCGGTACAAGCGATATAGGCTCGATTGTAAGATACCATATGTGGCCTATCGCTGTCAAGTAGTTTATGTACGACATGGGTAACGGTGTCCGATAAATCGGAGGACAGTGGACAGTCTGCCCGAAAGCCTTTTTCCCTCCTAGCCACGACATGGCGAAGTGGCGGGAGACGCCCGCCTCCGGGTGCCGCCATTTCATGAAAGATTCGGTATGGTCCTAATTTAAACGTAACGCCGCCATCCTGGCGGCTCCTGTGCCGGCTGGAAGCCGGCGTGACGCCCAAATTAGGACCCTACCAAGAATTCCATCCCCCGTTTATTCTCCGCATACCTCTCGATGGGATCGACATTGCGCCAGGTCCTCACCGCTAATTCTGCGTGGGAGTCTTCTCCACGTTGTCGATGACGAGTCGTTCCACCGGAGCCCTGCGCGGTTCCAACCGGAGGCCGAGTTTTTTCACCGAGGCGAAAACACTTGATCCTCCACCGGGATCGGATGCCTCCGAGGCCGGTGACGCGCCTGGCGCCCCACCGCCGGGCGGGGGAATCGGCAGGTTCAAACCTTGCGCTCGCGCCATCGCCATAATATCGGCGAGGGAAATGTCCACGGCCACCTGATAGTTGCCCTTGAGGCCCGTCATGTCCACGACCTGGCGGCCCTCTCCGCCGCCCATCTGGAGGATGCTGGTCAACCTGTCGGCAAACCCCGCCATGGTCACCGAGCTGGATTCCAAACTCAGCGTCTGGGTCTCCATATCCATTCTCGTTGTGATGGTGCCCTTTTCGCCCATATTCATCGTCGTGGAGCCGTCGGGATTGCGGGTGACGCGCATGGGCCCGGTGGGAGTGTCGACCTTGATCTGGCCGGGCTTTAACGGAGCGTTCGCGTCAACCGGCTCGCTGGGCGGGGGTGCTTCCTTCAGCTTGGGCCCGTCCTTGGCCACCACCAGGGCAAGCACCGGCTGCTCCTGCGTGTCGCGATGAGCTGCCAGCTTGAAGCGTTCTTCCAGCAGCGCCTCCAACATTTTGGGGGCATCATCTTTGGAAGCTCCGTCGGGCAGCTTCGCCATAATGTCGAATCGCTCCGTAGCGAGCCACCCCGGGCCGGTAATCTGATAGGCCTTCACCTGATACGCGTTGGCGATCAGCTCTTTGAGCGGCATGTAGATGTACGTAGCTTGCGCTCCATCGATATGCGGTCCAAACCGCGGCATCCTTCCGGCTTGC
Organism: Terriglobia bacterium; assembly: GCA_050010335.1. Lineage (GTDB taxonomy): Bacteria > Acidobacteriota > Terriglobia > UBA7540 > UBA7540 > Bog-366. Next base: position 18,818 of record JBEKLF010000018.1, on the reverse strand, counting down.
ACCTGCTCCTGCAACTTTGCCATGTCGAGGGAAGGAGAGGGCTTCACGGTAGCCACTTCGAAAGTGAGGTTGCTGGGGGCCGTCTGCCCAAGGGTCGCACCGGCTGCAAGGAGCAGGCTGACAGCGAAGGTGAGTCCAAAACCACTTCGCGTCTTCATCGATATCTCCTTTCCCTAATCCCCAACCCCTAATCCCTAACCCCTGCGCTTAATTCTCCGAAGGCTGCTCGACATGATCGATGATCAGGATGTCCACGGGGCCTTTGGTCGATTCCAGCTTCAGCCCAAGCTGCTCCTGAACCGCCGTAAAGACCGACGGCCCGGAAGCATCGGGCGGAGGGGCGTTGTCAGGTGGCGGGCCGCCGCCTGGCGGTCCCTGCATCATCCCTGCCGAGCTTTGGTCAGGCGTCCACTTCAGCGTGAAATCATAGTTGCCTTTGAGTCCCGTCCGATCCAGAACGTTGCGGCCCAATTGCTGGGCCAACTGCTGCACCAGAAAGGTCACGGGGACCCCTTGACCCGTTAGCTCGCCCGGTCCCATGCGCATCATGCCCCCATGTCCGAGGGCGTGGCCGTCAGGGCCTTTCATGCCATTGGGGTATGTGTCGCCGGCTTTCGCCTCCTGAAGTTTGGGACCGTTCTTGGCGACAACCAGCGCATAAACGGGATACTCTTTTGTCGCGTGACTCACCTTAAGTCCGAACCGATCCGCGAGCAACGACTGAATCAGCAATCCCATCTTCTCGTGACGCTGGTCGGGAGAGAGTTTCGACAGTTCTTCGGAGAGCCCATCCGGCTCCTTCGCGTCAATATCGTATTCATCGGAGGTGATCCAGCTTGGTCCCCCCGTGACCTGAAAGTCTCTGACGTCGTACGCAATGGCAATGAGTTGCTTTACCGTCGCGCCGGTGGTGGTGAACCTGCCGGGCTGAAACCTGATCCCGATACGCATGTCTCCGGAGCGATTCGGCTTGATGGAGGCAACCTCGAAAGACGGCGAGAGTGCGGCGGCGGTTGGCGCCGACTGCGCACGAGCTTGCGGCACATTTATGGGGCCGAGGACCACCGTCCCGGAAACAATGGCAATCAGCATCAACATCCAAATGAGATCACGCAATGTATGTGCACTTGGCGCCCATTTCGCCGACAAATGATTCGGGATCATGACTTGTCCTTTCTCTCGAGCCTTCGGAGAGTTTGGTGGCGTGTCAAGATGTTGCGTGGCGAGTATCCCTCACCCCGCCGGTGCAGCGGCGAGTTTGCCTGCCGCTAATTCTCCGAAGGCTGCTCGACATGATCGACGATAAGGATTTCCACCGGGCCTTTCGTCGATTCCAGCTTCAGCCCGAGCTGGTCTTGAATCGCCGTGAAAATCGAAGGCTCGGAAGAGTCGGCCGGAGGCGCGCTGCCCGCGGCCGGAGGTCCGCCCGGCGGCCCCATGGCCATTGCCGAGGGGTCTTGCTCGGGGTTCCACTTGAGCGTGAAGTCGTAGCTACCTTTTAGCCCCGTCTTGTCCACAACCTCGCGCCCCAGTTGCCGCGACAATAGCCGTGCCAGGGCCTCGATGGCAAGCCCTTGGCCCTCGACCTCGCCGAGGTCCATGCGCATCATCTGCGGCCCGCCGAGGGGCCGGCCGTCTGGTCCTTTAATTCCGTTCGGGTAAGTGTCGCCCGGTTTCGCCTCGTGAAGTTTGGGGCCGTTCTTCGCCACGACCAGCGCATAAACCATCGATTCCTTCGACTCGTGCCGCAACCTCAGCTTGAAGCGGTCGGCCAGCAGCCCCTGCACCAGCATTTGATGTTGCTGCCTCCTCTGGTCGGGAGGGAGTTTCTCGAATCGGGCGACGTCCGCGTCCGCCTCCTTGGCATCGATATCGTATCGTTCGGAATCGGTCCAGCCGGGCCCTCCCGAAACCTGCGTGTCTCTCACGTCGTACGCCAGCGCAATGAGCTGTTTCAGCGTCGCGCCGGTGGTTGTGAACCTGCCGGGCGCAAACTGGATCGCCACCATCATTCTCCCGGAAGCGTCCGGCTTGTTCGGCTTGATCGAGGCCACCTCGAACGACGGCGCGGGTGCCTCCGGGGTGGGTGTTGATTGCGCGCGAACCTGCGGGGCGTGCAGAAGACCGAACACGATGGGTCCGGCGACGGCTGCTAATCCGATCATGGCCAAGAGAAGTTTTCTGCCCAAAGAGAGCTGGGTTGTCAACCGTTTTGTCATAATGCGAATAATCCTTTCTTTGAGATCGGCGCCGGTGACTCCGGACACGCACGCCAGGGGCGATCCGACACAGAATTCACACGTCTTGAGAATGCTCTCCGCATACGCCTGCGGTGGATGCCCCAGCCGCAACACGTCTTCGTCGCAGGCGCGCTCGCGCTCCTCCACCAACTGCGCTCCCAGCCACCAAACCAGGGGATGAAACCAGAAAAGGGCTTCCACCAGCATGTGGAGCGCGGCGGCCAGATTATCGCGCCGGCGGACGTGCCACACTTCGTGCGCCAGAATCGCCTCGAGCTGCGCGTCGTCCAGGCGCTCGGAAATTCCTTCCGGCCATACCAGCACGGGCTTGACGATGCCGAAAATTCCCGGCTCAAGATGAGTCCGCGAGACTCGCATTTCGATTCGCTTCCCGACGCCGGCAAGATGCTCCCAGCGGCGCAGGGCTTCCAGTTCGCGGCCTTCCCGCGAGGGCACCGCTTCCCGCACGGCTGCGGAAATCCGCCGCCAGCGCGCGCACCACACCGCCAGAACTACCAGGAACCCGCAAAACCACACCGCCACCAGGACTGCCGGAAGGCCGCGGATCATTCTGAAGCGCAGACCTGCGTTTTGTGCAGGTCTGCGGCTTGTATCCGCCGCCTGGGCGGAAGCCGCTCGCGGCGTAAACGGCTGGCTGACTTCCTCCATCGCCCAGTAGACCCCGCCGGTGGCCGTCGGTCGGGCCCCGGCGATAGGCCGCCCCAAGTGGATTCCCACCGCAATCAGCAGGGAAAACGGAATCAGGAATTTCACCGAGGCCGCCAGCCAAAGGGCGTAGCGAGCTCCGGCGCGGTTCTTCCGCATCATCAGGGTCAGAATCCCTGCCAAAGCAAGACAGAGCGTCGATTGCCACAAATGATTCCCCAGCGCCGGTGCAGCGGCCGGCCAGATGGCGGACAAGTAGTTCGGGATCATCGCTTGCCCTTTCTTTCTCTCCCTACGCCAAGCCCGGCCCCTGGCACGGCACGCGACGTAGCGCCGGCATCTTGCCGGCATGGCTTGCCGCCAGGATGGCGGCGTTACGTTCTCTCCAGCTTGCGGAGGGTCTTCTCGGCTTCCTTTACATCCTCGATTGTGAGTTTGCCGGACTCAATCAGATGTGCCATGACGGGCTGAGAGCGCCCGCCGAATAGCGCCAGCAGATCGTCAATCAGCCTCCGCTGCGCAGCGTCGCGGGAGACGGCCGCTGCGAAGATGTGAAAATTACCCACCTTCCTAATGCGGCGCAGTGCCTTTTTTCCCTCCAGGCGATAAACAGTGGTCTGGATGGTGGTGTAGGCCGGGCGATTCTTCTCGGGAAATGCTTCCTGAATCTCGCGAATAGAGGCTTCACCCCGCGTCCACAGCGTCTCCATGATTTGAAGTTCGAGCTTGGTTAATTTGGGTTCGGCCATCTGCATCTCCTATATCCGTGTGTAATTCTACTACGACTATAGTTGATGTCAAGCCTTTTTTGCCGCCGGTTTCTGCGGCCACCCTGGTTGTGTTGATGGGCGCCGCGGGGCCGTCGAATTCTCGCATGAACTGGGAAGGTGAGAAGAAGACAAAGCAGTTGCTAATTCCGATCTCAGGGCCTCGCGTCTCTGTGTGGGATTGCTTGTTTTTTCAGAGTTTCATGAGACGTGGGCCACATTTTGCCGGCCCTGCCCGGCCCAGAACTAGGCTACTGTCACAGGCATTTTCAAATTGTTGAAAATAAAGGGGAAATTCCTCGAGCTTGAGTGCAAGAAAAGTGAGACGTGGAAGCCCGCGCCTTGCCATGATCACCCGAATCCAGCGCGCAGTCGTCGGGTCCCACCTTGCTCCGAACTTCCAAATCCGATGACCTATTCATACCGCAGCGCGACCATAGGATTGACCTTGGTCGCACGGCGGGCGGGTAGGTAACCGGCGATGAGTGCGACGACCGACAGCACCGCGACCGCCGCACCCATGGTTACTGTATCTCGCGGTCCAAGTCCGAACAGCAATTGCTGGAGCACGCGCGAGGCAATCAGCGAGATGCCGATGCCCGCAAGGACGGCGAGGGCCAGAACGGAAATAACATTGTGCATGACCAGGCGCAGAATCGAACCCGGCTCCGCCCCCAGCGCCATGCGGATGCCAAACTCCCTTTGTCTCTGGGCCACCAGATAGCTGAGCGTGCCGTAAAGGCCAATCATCGCCAGCAGCAGCGCCAGGGCGCCGAAAAAGCCGGAAAGCAGCGCGAGCAGTCGCTCCTGGACCATCGAGTCGTTTACCTGCTCGGCCAAGGTATGAAACTCGAGTGGAATCTCCTTGTTCACTCCCGCCACGGAAGCCTGGACCGCCGAGACCAGCGCCGAGGGCCTTACCGCCGTGCGCAATTCGAAGCTCTCCGACTGAAAGAATGCGGGGGCCTGTGTCACCGGGAGGAACGCAATGGGATGGGTGTCTTCACGAACCGACTCGTACTTGGAATCCTTTACCAGTCCCACAACCTCGATGGGCGGGCCGAGCTGCCCCGAAAACTGAACGGTGCGGAAAGTCTTGCCGAGGGGAGTCATGTTCGGAAAGAACCGGCGCGCCAGGGTCTGATTGACGATCGCTACCGCGGGTGCGGTCTTGGTGTCGCCACTCGAAAAATTGCGGCCGGCCAGGAGCGGCGCGTGCAGGGTCGCAAAATACCCCGGCGAAACGCCGTTGAACCAGGCAAGGGCGTCGTCACCGGTTAAGGCCTTGGACCAGTCTGTACTAATGATTGGGTTCCACGCGCCCCCCTCGATGGGCGGTATCAGGGAGCGGCCCACCGAAACGACGCCGGGAAGGGCGCCCAGCCGGCTTTCGATCTGGTCGAACGTGGAGAACTGCTGGTCGGGCGGCACCTTCGCAGTCTGGAGATTAGCATTGACCAGCAAAATGTTGTCGCGGTCAAATCCCACGTCGAGCGTCGAGAGCTTCGCGAAGCTTCGTAGGAGCAAGCCGGCGGCCACCAGCAGGACCAGCGATAGCGCCACCTGCGTGGAGACAATCCACTGGCGAGCGCGGAAGCGCACATGACGCTCGCCTTCGAGGGCTTGGCTGCCTTTCATGGCCGAGGTCAGCGATACTCGGGTAGAGCGAAAGGCTGGCAGGACACCGAACAGAAGGCCCGTCAGCAAGGCCATTGCCGCCGTAAATCCCAGGACGCGGCCATCGAGCGAAAGGTCCAGGTACACGGCGTTCCTGGCCGTCGAGATGTACCGCACCAGCAGTGCAGTCCCCCAGCGTGCGAACAGAATTCCCAGCATCGCCCCGCCCGAAGAAAGCAGGACGCATTCGGTCAGCAACTGCCGGATCAACCGGAAGCGGCTGGCGCCTAGAGCCTGCCGCAGTGCAATCTCTTTGTGCCGAGCGGCGGCGCGGGCCAACATCAAGCTGGCGATATTGGCGCAGGCGATCAGCAACACCAGTCCGACGACGGCCATCAGAATGTTGAGCGGCTGGTCGAACTGCTCGCGCAAACTGAAAGGCGAAAGGCCGGTGGCGGCTGGAGTTGCCAAGAACACCCTTTCCAGGAAGTCCTTCCGGCTGTTCGGGTTCATGTCCTGAGGCACGGCTGCCGAAAAGACTTGCGGCGAGAGCCCTCCCAGCCGGGTTGTCAACTGGGCGCGGCTGACACCGGGCTTGGGGCGGCCGGCGACGCTCAGCCACCACCAACTGCGTTCATCAAGCCGCGATTCCTTGCCGTCAAACATTGCGGCGGTGCAGATCGGAATCGCCACATCGAACTTGCTACCAACGTCCATACCGTAGAAGCCGGCAGGCGCCACGCCGACGACTTCAAAGAGGTGGGTGCTGAGCGAAAGCGTGCTGCCGATGGCGCCCGGGGCGCCACCATAGTGTTCCTGCCAGAAGCCGTAGCTCAGTACCGCCGCGCCCGGGCACCCTCGCTGGTCGTCGGACGGCGCAATCAAACGACCGGCGGCGGGGCGAAGTCCAAGAACTCGGAAGAATTCGCCGCTCACCCAGATTCCCTGAGCGTAATGCACGGCTCCGCCCCGCGCCAGGTCGAACCGGTCTCCGCTCCACGCGAAGACGCCGGAAAAAACGTCTTGACGGTCGCGCAATTGCTCCCAAAGCGGATTCGTGAAACTGCTGCGGGCTTCGCCGGCCCTGCGCGGGGTTCGGAATTGCACCTGCATCAGCTCCTCGGGCCTCTGCACCGGAAGGGTTTTCAGCATCAAGGTGTCGATCAGGCTGAAGATCGCCGTATTGGCGCCAATTCCAATGGCCAGGGTGAGAACCGCCACCGCCGTGAAGCCGGGGTTTTTGGCCAACATGCGCAGGCCGAAGCGGAGGTCTTGCACGAGGTGGTCCCACCAGAGCCAGCGGCCGGATTCGTAGAAGCGCTCCCGGGCCCGGGTCACGTTGCCGAAGGCACGCCGCGCCGCCGCGCGAGCCTCTTCTTCGCTCAAGCCCTGCTCTTGCAATTGTTGCGCCTCGAGTTCGAGGTGCGCTTCGATCTCCGCGGAGAAATCGCTCGGCTTGCGTTTTCGCCAGAACATGGCCTAACCCTCCCCGGCCTCGGGTCCCAGAACCCGCCCGATGGCCGCCGCCAGTCGCCGCCACTTGGTGGTTTCATTGACGAGTTGTTTGCGGCCCAGTCGTGTGAGCGTGTAGAAGCGCGCCTTGCGGTTATTCGTGGAGGTCCCCCACTCGGCGGCGATCCAACCCCGCTCTTCCAGGCGCTGAAGAGCGGGATAAAGCGCCCCGTGCTCGACCAGCAGTTCGTCCTCGGACGTCTGCTGAATGGCCCTTCCGATGCCCTGCCCATGCTGCGGGCCGAAGATCAGCGTCCGCAAAATCAGCAGGTCCAGCGTGCCTTGCAAGAGTTCCAGCCGTTCTTTCTCTTTTTGGGTAGACATATAACCCAAGTATCCACACTTTAGGTAAGATGTCAACCCAAAAAGCTGTGAGCTACGTCACGGCAGTCGTGACTGTCGCTCCATGCTGTTCTCGACCTTTATTGAACAGTGTGCAAGGCCTCATAAGCATCTTTCACCCCAGGATCGTTGAATCGCCACGCCTTTTTACCTCGGAGGGTCGCCTGCCCTCGCCCCGGCTTCCGCGGAGCGCGACACCACGTGGGGGTCCTGATAGAGCGCGCGCAGGGCGTCAGACTGATCGGGTGACGCCGCTACGTCCGTCGAGACGAGGAACCATGCCCAGCGGGGTTGTTGTGTGAAAACTTCGGCGGGCGGGAGCTTGCCGCTCAACCCAAGGCCAATCACCTTGCCTACGCCCTCCTCGGACAGCCCGACATCAAGGGGAAAGCGAAAGCTTCCGCCCGCGACGTCCGCCGAGAGCGCGTCAACGTAGGTCAGTCCCGGGAAGAAGTCGGTATAGCGGCCGGGCGCACCGGGCCCGAATCCCGGAGCGGCGGCTACCCACACCCAGATGAGGTTTCGTAAGCTATGAGTATTGACCAGGCGTTCATACAACTGGCGATAGAGCACTGCCGAGCCTTGGACCCCCTTCCGGCCCGCCCACCAGAAATGCGAGCCGTTGCTCTCCGGGTACGGCCGCCAGAGGACAGGAACCCCGGCATCCTGCAACTGCTTCAAGTAGGCCGCCACCTGATCCACCTGATCACACCAGCGCTTGTGAAGACCGGTGCCGGATGTAAGCAGCTCACTCCATTCAAAATCCGTCAACTGCCCCGAGGCACTGTCAGTCGTGGGTGGGTCGTCGGTGGGGCGCGGCGCGCGCCAAGTCAAACTCACGATGGCGCTGTTCTGGTATTGGTGCTTGGCCTCGTCGACGATGGCCTGCCGGGCAGCATCCAGCCCGCTCCCGGCCTTGTTGGGGATCGCCAAATCCTGCCCGTAGATCACCGGATACTTGCCGGTCGAGGCAAAGACCCGGTCGGTCAGCTCCGTGGCTGAGGACGGAGGATTTTCCTGGCCACTGAGCGTGGTTTTTCCCGAAGCGCTATGCAAGCGCGCCAGCAAAGACTTGGCTTCCGGTGTAGCTCCGGACGTGACCGGCTGGGGATTCGGCGGCGCGGAGGCATGGCGAATCGCCGCCATCGGTTCGGCCACTTGTGGATCGTCACGAGTGAGAATGTTCGGGCTATTGAAGATCGCGCGTAGGGCCTCGGGGGGGTTGAAGTCGACGATGTTGGCCCAAATCATGAACCACGTCCACCCGGGCTGCGCCTTCAGGACATCCGGAGTGGGGGCCGTTCCAACTTCGCCCAATGCGATCGGCTTGCCTGCGGCCAGGCCCAGCAGGTCGTCGTAATAGCTCTGTTTGAACTGGCCATACACGTCAACCGAAAGGACGTCCACGTACTTCTGGCCGGGGAAGTAGTCGGCGTAGGGCCCCGGTCCCGTGGAGTCTTGCCCCGGAGAGTTGACGTTCCATACCCAGACGAGATTGTCGAGGTGGTGATGATTCACCAAGCGGTCGAACTCTTGACGGTAGAGCGCGGCAGACCCCTCTTCTCCCTTTCGCCCACCCCACCAGAACCAGTTGCCGTTCATTTCGTGATAGGGACGCCAGAGGATGGGGATGCGCGCATCGCGCAATTGCTCCAGATAGCCCGCCACCACATCCACTTGCGCGCACCATCGCGTGTTCAGAGCGGTACCCGGCGTGAGCAACTCTCTCCACTCGAAATCGGAGAGGTGGCTGAGGACGTTTTCGTTAAACACAACCGGTTCGTCGAAGGTCGGCCTGACTTCATGCCAGGTCAGCGTGATGAGAGCGCCGTTCTGGTATTGCCGTTTAACCTCTTGGATCATTGCCGGACGAGCCTCGACCGAGTCTTTGTCTTCGCCGCCGGAGAAACCGAAATCCTGCCCGAACAGCGCCGGATACTTGCCGGTCAGATCGTAAGTGCGGTCCGTCCAGCGGGAAATGCTGTTGGGAAAGTTATGCTGACCCGCGAGGGTATGATGACCCGAGATGGAATACAGATATTGCAGCAGGGCCCGTGCTTCGGGTGAAGCATGCGGGTTGGCCGGCTCGTGCTGCGTCGCGCTCGTCGGCGTCTGAGCTGCTTTCGGAACTGCGCACGGAATCACCAGAATAAATGCGACGGATATAATGATTCGCCATTTCATTTTGATCCCCTCCCCTAGGACAACAAGAGAATGTAAATGCTTGATTGTCTGCCCGGATGATGGGTCCAGTCGAGACCCGGCTGCCAGCCCTTTGTGCATGGGATTTATGTGCATGTATTCCAGGTGCTCATGGAAGTCCCTCTCGTCGCGCACAAAGCGACCCGTAACGCGCAGACGGTGGGCGTTTGACACGCCCGCAGATTACCACCACGGCCCAGGGCCTTCAAGCATCCACGGGGAGGGCAGTCATTGCAGCCACCATCGACTGGACGTAAGGCATCGTGGGAATGCCCAACGGGCAGAAAAGCGCTGTCCGTGGGTGCTTAAGGCTGAGGTCATAAGGGATCTCCCTGTTCGCAAAGGAATAGAGGCTGACAGGAAAGGTCTGTGGCGACAAATTGCCCTTGACGGCTGCTGTCCTGAGTGTATACTGGCGGAGGATTGGCGGCTAGTGTCTTCCCTCCTCCTGTGTCTCTAGCTTCCATTCATAGGGCGCGGTGCTTATGAGGTTGCTCTGGGGCTCCGCCGGTCTTGCTCAGCAGTTCCTATCACTTCCTCTTGAAGATTCGACGAGTCCAACCGAGTCAAACGAAGGGTTACGGGATTAAGGGCCCATTACGCTTCTTGGTTCGAAGGCGGCAGAATCGCTGACGGGAGATTACAGCCTCCCCGGCGCGACAACTGAAGCACAGATAAACCCCGCCCGAACTAGGAGGCGTACGGCGGAAGCAAGTGGATTGGGGGGAGGAAACCATGAACCCAACGCCAAAGAAACAAGGCGAACCAGATCCGGGGGGCACGGTGCTCCTGGTCGATGAAGATTCTGAGTATCTCGAGCACCTACGGAGAGTTACCGAGAGGGCAGGGCATTGCGTTCATGCTTGTAATTCGTATGCCGAAGGCATCCGTCAACTGGAATCCGGAGCTTTCGGATTCATCGTCGTGGGTCAGGGGAGCCATTTATTCGAGGGGCGTTGCGTGGTTGAGCGCGCTATCAAATTCAATCGCCGGTTGCCCGTGGTCGTGGTGGCACGGCAGCTCGAAATGGAGTGCTACTTGGAAGCGATGGAGCTGGGGGCTGTTGATTATGTCGCAGATCCTTCTGTGGGAGCGGAGATCGCCCGACTCCTGCGTAACCATTTGCGCCATCACCATGCCTGAATAGAGAGCCTGGAGCCAGAGACCCTTTTCAGAATGAGTCACCGCCTACCTTCGAACTCCTTGCAATTATGAGTAAGCAGGGGCTATACTTACTTTGGCGAACGCACATAGTGGGCGAAAGCCCACTTTTTTGTTAGGCTGCGGGTCGGATTCGACTGAGCGCGGACCTGCCAGAGTAGGGGATTGCGCGGTCGCCGAGCTCGATGGTTGATCTGGAAACAATCCGGGTGATGGCGGAGCGGGTAGCGACTTCCGAGGGTTTACACCTGGTCGATGTGGAACTCAAGGGGGGCAACTCGAATGCCCTGTTGCGCGTTTACATCGACAAGGCAGCGGGGGTTTCACACGCCGATTGCGCACTGGTCAGCGAGCAACTAAGCGCCATGCTGGATGTCGAGGACTTGTTTCCGGGACGGTATGTGCTGGAAGTTTCCTCGCCGGGGTTGGATCGGAAGCTGACCAAGCCGAGTGACTTCTCTTATTTTGTGGGACGGCGGGCGCGCCTGGTGCTGAAGGAAGCGATGGGGGAGCAAAAGGTTCTGGAAGGGCGCCTGGCGGGGTTTGAGAATGGCCGGGTTCGATTGGACCTGGGTGAGCACGGCCTGGAAGAACTTGAGCTCGCCAACATTCGGAAGGCGCAGTTAGTTGTAGAGGTGTGAGATCGGGTCATCAAATGATCGGGTCATCTGGCCATCGGGTCATTGAAAAGCTGTTAGTTACCCATTGCACTCGGTACGCGGATATCTAGGCATTGCGGGCACGGACTACGGACTGCGGAAAGCCTTTCAATGACCCGATGGCCCGATGTTGAGATGGCCCGATGATCCGATTCCAAAAGAGGAAAATCTGTGACGACAAGTCTTTTGTTTCAAACGATTGATCAGTTAAGCCGTGAAAAGGGAATTGACGCGCAGATTATTATCTCTGCTGTAGAAGATGCCATTCTGGTGGCCGCGCGGAAGTATTACAAAACCGCGGAGGACCTTCAGTCGCATTTCAATAAAGACACCGGCTTGGTGGAAGTCCACGCCGTGAAGAAGGTTGTCGAGGACGTTCAGGACCCTGACCACGAAATCAGCCTGAAGGATGCGCAGAAATATAACGCCGAGGTGGCCGTCGAGGGCGAGGTGCGAATTCCCAAGCCCACCGACGTGCTCGGACGCATTGCCGCGCAGGCCGCCAAGCAAGTGATTTTCCAGAAGGTGCGTGAGGCCGAGCGCGATACCGTCTACGCCGAGTACTACCAGCGCGTCGGCGAACTGGTGAACTGCACCGTGAAGCGCATGGAGGGGCCCGACGTTATCGTGGATTTGGGACGTACCGAAGCCCGCATGCCGCGCAAGGAGCAATCGCGGCTGGAAACCTACCAGATTGGCGACCGCATTCGCGCCGTAATCAAGGAAGTCGATCGCGCCGCGCGCGGGCCGCAGGTGATCGTCTCCCGTGCAGACGCCCTGCTGGTGCAAAAGCTCTTCGAGATGGAAGTTCCCGAAATCTATGACACGACCGTCGTGATCAAGGCCATCGCTCGCGAGGCGGGAGAGCGGACCAAAGTGGCGGTTTACTCGAAGGATCCGGACGTCGACTGCGTGGGCGCGTGCGTCGGCATGAAGGGCATGCGCGTGCAGTCCATCATTCGCGAATTGCGCGGGGAAAAGATCGATATCATCGAGTACAACGATGATCCGCTGGTCTTCGCCGCCAACGCCCTGAGCCCGGCGAAAATCAATCACGTTTCCGTTCTCGATATGGGAGAGAAACACTTGGAAGTCATTGTCGATGATTCCCAATTGTCGCTCGCCATCGGCAAGAAAGGCCAGAACGTTCGGCTGGCCGCTAAACTTTTGGTGTGGCACATCGACATCAAGAGCGAGGAAGAGAAACGGCAGGAAATCGAATCGCAAATGGCCGCCATGGCCATGCGCGGAGCACCCATCTCCGAGTTGGGGGGGTTGGGCGAGAAGACGCTGTCAAAGCTGCGTGAACATGGAATTGAAAGCGTCGAACAGTTGGCGCAAATGACTCCTGAGGACCTGATGCAGATTCAGGGCGTGGGAGAGAAAACCGTGGAGCGCATCCGCCGCGTGGTGACGGATTACTTTGAGCGCGACCAGTCAGGTGAAGGACAGGCAGAGGAAAGCGTCGAAACACCGGTTGATGATGTGGAAGGCGCTGAAGCCCCTGTTGACGCTGCGGAAGGCGCAGCGGCACCGGCTGAAGTGGCGGAAGGCGAGCTGGCAGAGCCGGCAGAAGCGTCCGAAACTCCGGCATCAGAGGCGGCCACCGCGAGTTCCCCGGCAGAAGGAACCGTTGCGGCTGAGCAAACTGCTGGTACGGCGGAAGCTGACGGCCCGGAAGCAGTGAAGAAGCCCGCGGCAGACGATGAAAGTAACTAATAAGTGGAGTCTTCAGGCGAGGTCGAACCCCAAGGATCCGGGTGGGCCCGGATCGCCTGGAGCGGGAGGTGAAGAAAAACAATTAAGGCTGCCAGGGCTTCTATCGAACCGGCCGGCAGAATGCTAACGCCCAATGCCTGGGCGGTGGTAAGGGAGAAAGAGACTGACGCATGGGGAAGATTAGGATCAACGAACTGGCACGCGAACTGGAAGTGAAGAGCAACGTGGTTATCGAGTACTTGGCCGAGGCGGGAATTCCGGACAAGAAGTCTCACTCCAGTGCGCTCGACGACGACCTCGCAGACAAAGTTCGGGCGCACTTCCGTGTCGGCGGAGAACCTGCCACAGAACCTGAAAAGGTGGAGAAGGCTGCTCCCGCGCCCGTGCAACCCGCGCCGGTGGTCGAAGCGCCACATGTCCCTGCGGGGCTGGATCTGAAAAAATTACACGACTTCAAGTCAGATATCCACCCGCTGACCCGCTCGATTGCGGACATTAAGGCGACCGCGCGCAGGGCTGTTGTCCCGCCTACGCCCCCGCCTAAGCCCCTTGTCCCACCTCCAGCCGCGGGACCCGCTACTTCGCCGATTGCCCCTAAGCACGTGCCCTCTGTGGAGCGGCCGCTTGATCGGCCAGCCCCCGTCGCGCCTGCCGTGATCAGTAGCGCCACTGGTGGATCTCCCGGAGCCGCCCGGAGCCCCGTGCCCACTCCCGCGCCGCCCATCGGACGCCCAATACCCACCCGACCTGGGCCGGCGGTTTTACCCGCGAAAGGCGGGGCAGAAGGTCCTTCCGCACCCGTCGCTCGCGCCAGTGCCGGAGGCGAAGTTTCCGTTCCCAGCAGACCGCCGGAGATGCCTCCTCCGCCCCCACCGGGTTCGCAACAAAGAGGGGGCATGCGTCCGCAACAACGGCCAGGCCGGCACGGAGCCCCCAGTTCGAACCAACCGATCTATCCGCAGGCGGTCATGCAGAAACCCGCGCCCGCGCGGCCATCTCCTACGCGTCGCCCAGGTGAACCCCGCCCCATGCATCCGACCTCGGCGCGTCCAGCCGCAGGCGGGGTGGTGGCGACGGGAGGGCATCCCGCAGCTCGCCCCCCGATGGGCCGCCCGGCAGCGCCTATGATGCGGCGCGGCCCGGCGCCTTCGATGATGCCTCCTCGGCCCGCAGTGCCGGAAGAGGTCCCGATCACGCGGAAGATTACCATCAGCGAAGGGATTGCGATCAAGGAGCTTTCAGAAAAGCTCGAAGCGCGAGCCAAAGACGTGATCAAACGGCTGCTGGACAAAGGCATCTTCGCTACGATTAACCAAACCCTCGACGGCCCCACGGCCGTGGAAATTGCCCGCAGCTTTGGCGCGGAAGCCGCTATTGTCAGTTACGAGGAAGAGGTCCTCCAGGAAGTTGAAGAGTCGGACCGCCCGGAAGATCTCCGTCCGCGAGCTCCGGTGGTCACCGTGATGGGCCATGTCGATCACGGCAAGACTTCGCTCTTGGATGCGTTCCGCGAAACCAACGTGGCTGCGCACGAGGCGGGTGGCATTACGCAGAGCATCGGCGCCTATCAGGTGGTGGGGCAGGGGCGAAAGGTGACCTTCATCGATACTCCCGGCCACGAAGCCTTCACCTTGATGCGGGCGCGCGGCGCTCGCGTGACCGATGTTGTGGTGCTGGTGATTGCCGCCGATGATGGCATCATGCCGCAAACTCTCGAAGCCATCAATCACGCGCGGGCCGCCAAGGTGCCGATTGTCGTGGCCATTAACAAGATCGACAAGCCAGATGCCCAGCCGGAACGCGTCAAGCGCCAGTTGGCCGACCACGACCTGATGCCGGAAGAGTGGGGCGGGCAGACCGTGACGGTGGAGGTCTCGGCCAAGCAACACAAGAACCTTGATTTGCTGCTGGAAATGATTTTGCTCGTCGCCGATCTGCAAGCCTTGAAGGCCAACCCCAAGCGCCTGGCTAACGGGACGGTCCTGGAAGCCAAACTCGACCGCGGGCGCGGTCCCGTGGCGACAGTGCTGATACAAAACGGGACATTGCGAATCGGCGATTCCTTCATCGTCGGCGCAATTTACGGCAAGGTGCGAGCTTTGTTTGACGACCACGGACGGCCGGTGTTGGACGCTCCTCCATCGACCCCTACGGAAGTCCTCGGGCTGGAGGATGTTCCCCAGGCCGGCGACCGCCTCCAGGTGATCGCGGATACGCTCAAGGCACGGCAAATTGCCCTGCACCGGCAGGGAAAGCTCCGTGACGCGGCGCTGGCCAAGTCGGCGCGACTTACCCTCGAGCAATTGCACGAACAATTGGCGGCGGGGGATGTCAAGGATCTGCCCCTCATCATCAAGGCGGACGTGCAAGGGTCAGTAGAGGTTCTCTCTGAAACCCTGATCAAGCTGAGCACTGACAGGGTGAAGATCAAGGTCATCCATGCGGGAGCCGGCGCCATTACGGAGTCAGACGTGCTT
Organism: Terriglobia bacterium; assembly: GCA_050010335.1. Taxonomy (GTDB): domain Bacteria; phylum Acidobacteriota; class Terriglobia; order UBA7540; family UBA7540; genus Bog-366. Next base: position 3,456 of record JBEKLF010000018.1, on the reverse strand, counting down.
CTGGCTTCGGCGTCCAATGCCGTCATCATCGGCTTCAACGTGCGGCCGGAGAGGAAAGCGACGGAGTTGGCACAGCTTGAGACAGTTGATATCCGTTTGCACACCATCATCTACAACGTCACTGACGAAATCAAAAAAGCCATGGTGGGGTTGCTGGCCATCAGCTACAAAGAAACGTCCCTGGGACGAGCGGACGTTCGCGACACTTTCCGTATCACCAAAGTCGGAACCGTGGCTGGATGTTATATCCAGGACGGCAAGATCGCGCGGGATTCGCAGATCCGGCTGGTGCGCGACCATGTGGTTGTTCACGAGGGCAAAATCCGGTCCTTGCGCCGCTTCAAGGATGATGTGGCGGAAGTGAAGTCGGGAATGGAGTGCGGGATTTCGCTCGAAAACTATAATGACGTCAAGGTCGGCGACGTCATTGAAGCTTACGTGAAGGAGAGAGTGTCCGAGCCTGCCATGGCCTGAAGGCGGGGGGGGGCCGAAACTCGAAAAACGAGATTCGAAACTCGTGAGTCGGGGGCCATGTTTTGAATTTCGTTTTTCGCGTTTCGAACCTGAGCCCCCAGCCCCCAAGAGTGGCAAACACGATGCCGGTTGGCGTTTTAACCCTGGAAATTCAGATCCCCTACGCGCATTCACTCAAAGAAAAGCGTGCGGTCCTGCGGAAGATAAAGGACCGCCTCCGGGCTCGTTTTAACGTGGCTGTGGCGGAGCTTGACCATCAAGACGTGTGGCAGCGCGCCACACTGGGAGTAGTTTCGATTTCCGACAGCCAAACGCTGTTGGATTCGGTTTTTCGCCAGGTTCTCGCGGAAGCAGAGAACGCTCTGGGTGATGATGTTGCTGACCACTTTTTGGAATTCTTTTAGCGGTGGCGAGTGACGAGCTAGCAAAAGATCAAAATTCGAAAATCGACCCCCGAAAATCGCGGCGAGTTTGGAATTTGGAGTTTCGACTTTCGTCTTTCGCTTGCTGGTCACCCGTCACTTGTTACTTCTTTCCTGCTGAGGGGTTCGCATGAGCATCGCCGGACGCCGGACAGATCGCTTGGGACATCAGATTCGTGTGGAGTTGGCGGACCTGATTTCGCGTCAGGTGAAAGATCCGCGAGTAGGGTTCGCCACGGTGACAAGGGTGGAGTTGACGGCTGACCTGCACCATGCCCGAGTCTATGTTTCGGTGTTAGGAAGCGCGGACGAGCAGCAGAGCAGCATCGAGGGGTTGTCCTCCGCGGCGGGATTTCTTCGCCATGAAATCGGCCACCGGCTTGCGCTGCGACGGGTACCGGAGCTGACCTTCATCCTGGATCCCGGCGCCGAAGCCGGCGAAAGGATCGAAATGCTTCTGCAACAAATCCACGAAAGTGCGAAGGATGAAGGCTGAAGGATGAAAGATGAAGTGTAAAGTCTGAAGCATAAAGGATGAGTCCTTCTACCTTTTACCCTTTACGATTTACCTTTTATCCTTCATCCTTCACCCTTTGACTTAAGATGATGGAATCCACTCCCCCAAAACCCGAAATCAATGGCGTTCTGGTGATCGACAAGCCTGCGGGCATCACCTCGCATGACGTTGTGGCGCAAGTCCGGAAGATTCTGCACCAGCGCCAGGTGGGCCACTTTGGAACGCTTGATCCATTCGCGACGGGTTTGCTGCCGGTCTCCGTGGGAAAGGCGACGCGATTCGCCCAATTCTACTTAAAGTCGCGCAAGGCCTACGAGGGCAGCATCCGGTTCGGTTTTTCCACTGACACTTATGACGCGACCGGGGAAGCCACGTCGGGGGCGGTCCCAGTGACTCTGGAAAAACTCGTGTTGGAAGACTACTTTCGCCAATTCACGGGGCGGTTGCTGCAAACTCCTCCGCCTTATTCCGCCAAGCGTATAGGGGGAGTGCGCGCTTACGAACTGGCGCGACAGCATAAGCCGGTAAACTTGACGCCGGTGGAGGTGGAAATCTACGCTCTGGAACTCCTAAGTATCGAAGGTGAGCAGGTGCGGTTCGCGGTCGAATGCTCCGGCGGGACGTATGTCCGCTCCCTGGCCCATGATCTCGGGCAGAAGTTGGGCTGCGGAGCGCATCTGGCCGGCCTGCGGCGCACCGCGGTGGCAGAGTTCATAATGAATCACGCGGTCACGCTCGAACGCCTGCACGAATCCGTGGAGCAGGGAAGCCTGGAATCCTGCCTGGTCCGGCTGGAAGCCCTGCTTCCCGATTGCCCGGAATTGGTGGTGCGGGGTCGCGAGGAAACCTCGGTACGGCACGGCCGCCCATTTGAACTAGCCCAGGCCTTGCGGCCGGGCCGGGGCGGCGCGCCGGGGCTGGCTCCCGCCGCGAGCCTCCTTAAAATTCTCGGCGCAGAGCGCCGCCTGATTGCCGTAGCGCGACACGTTTCCGGCGCCATCTACCATCCGAACCTCGTCCTGGTTTGATTCGCGGGGAAAGCTTCAGAAGAATCTTTCCAACAACATGTGCGGCGCGGCGATCAGCAACCCTTACGCGTGAAAGATCTCCTCACCGCTTGCCAACTTTTGCCACCCTCGACTGCCTCGCCATCAGACAAACCCCGCCTTTTCAATTCCCGCCGGTTCTGCCCGGCCTTTGGGCGAGGCCTTGCTACCGTTGAACCGTACGCAGAATCATGCCAACGAGGAGGTGTTGCATGAAGAAGAAAGGATCTCTCTGGTTAGGGTTGCCGGCACTCGTCCTTGCCATGGGGCTGTCGCCATTCATTCCAACCGTGCGGGCGCAGTCCCAAGACAAGCAACCGAGCACGCAGCAACAGCCTGGCCAGCAGAAAAGTAATGCGTTCGTTGGCCAGATTGTGAAAGCCAAGAACGGGCAGTTCGCATTGCTCGTTGACAAGCAGACAGGGTCGGGGTTTTACCTGGACGATCAAGCGTCGATCACATCCGTTCTATCCAAGGATTCGTCGAATCTGTTCGACGTGATTCAGGTCGTGCCCGGCCATGTGGGAGGCCAGTTCATGGACGGTTATCCTTCCACGTTCCGCATGTACTCCGTATGCTTGCCACTGCTCCGGGCTGAGGCTTCGGAGCAAGCGTAGATTCGCTTGGCGCAAGAGACGAAACATTTCGAGTGCCTCCCCCATAGACCACGTGCTGTATTTCCCGAGCTCCTCCCACATGTTCTGGTCGAAACCGGCGAGCGCACATCCGGGCGTCTCGAGCATGTGCCGGTAACGCCAACTCGTGACCAACTCATCTTCCGCAAGATGGGCAACGATCTCGACAATCGACCATTTCTGCGGCTCAGGCCTTCGCTTGAGTTGGTCATCCGGCACTCCTTCAATCAACAGGGCGATGACCCCCAATCCGTCGATAGGGGAGCAGAGCGGGTAGCAGGCCTTGGAGGACGATGGAGGGCAAGGGCTTGTAGTTTGGTGGGTTGGGCGATTGAAAGAAGTTTGGTGGGCGTCGAAGAGAT
>JBEKLF010000017.1:0-57770 GCA_050010335.1 Terriglobia bacterium | reverse complement strand
GATTTCGCAAGCTGTTAGTGAGTTTTGAAAAGACCAAGGAAGGCTACGTCGCGCTGTTGGCCTTGGCCGCGGCCATGATTTGTTGGCGGCAAACAATTGTTATTTACGGATAAGCTCTAAGGATGCAAAGAGGTACCCAGAGCACTTCCCGCGCTGGATTATCGCCCCATCGCGTTGTTGTTGGAGTTGAGTGGCTCTGGCACAGTAAGTCGAGATGACCCGATCGCGAGCTGGTTCGGGAGCGCCTGCTGAAGCCGCCGTTTCAGATAGGCTTGGAAAGGGTTGATCTGAGGATGTTTGTGCAATGCCGGGCCTCAGGATTTGGCTCAGAACTCCCGCCACCCACTGCCAAAGGGGGATGTTGGGCAAGGAATCGCTCCCTTTTGAAACTACGCCTCGAACTGACTTGCGCGCAGCTTCTGCCCGCTTCCGAGCTTAAGCGCTCGCAGCGGTGGCCCGCCGTCCCCCCTCATGGTGCTTCGCCCACGCTACCAGCGCTACCAGCAGTTTCTGAATATGTGCTTTCGTTTCCGCATCTGTGAGGTTGCCCTTTGCATCGAAACGCTGGCTGGCATTGGTAATCATGACCTCGGGCTTGTTGAGAGGGTACATATTGATGAACACTAAAACTTGCCGCAAATGGTATTGCGCGCGTGACGTCCCCATCGCTCCGACGGAAGCGCCCATCAGGGCCACCGGCTTCCCATCCCAAGAGTTATCATCATAAGGCCGGGAAGCCCAGTCGATGGCGTTCTTGAGAACTCCGGGAATCGAGTAGTTATACTCCGGGGTAACGATCAGGATGGCGTCCGCAGCACGAATGCGCTGCTTGAATAATGTAACCCGCTCCGGGGGGTGAGCTTCGTCATCTTGATTAAATGGTGGAATCCCGTCGAGGTCAAAGATTTCGAGGCTGGCGCCATCCGGGACCAGTTGTTGCGCTGCACGTAGGGCGGCGCGATTGAATGAGGCCTTCCGAAGGCTGCCAGCGATTCCTAGAATAGTCAATGGGGTGTTCATTTCTCCTCCTTTAACGGACCTTTCCCCGCGCGGCGATTTTCCAGCAACCTACCACTTCGCCGTGGCGCAGCGTCAGGATCTCGTCATGCATATTCACCGTGGCGCAAACGTGGTTGGGAACTACGGTCACAACTTCACCGACATGGAAGTTGTGCTGGGACTGGGTGATGTCCAGGTAGCCATGCTCTTCGTTCAGCTTGATGATGGGTGCGTCGGGCGCTTCCACCACGTACCCGTAGCCGGCTTTGGGCCCGGAGCCCAGCAGGTCAGAAGAAAATGTTTTGGAGCCCCCATCGATGATGGCCCGGCCGGGCACAGCAGTAGAAACGACGGTCGCCACCACGCGGACCGCGCAATCCTCCAAAGCGCATGCTCCCTGATAGTAGGTATTCAGATCGTTGTAAACATAAGTACCGGGACGAATCTCCGTGAGCCCGGGGATCAGGTGAGCAAACTCCGCGGAAGGAGTGGACCCGCCGGAGACAATCTCCACCAGCATGCGCTCCGCGCGAAATGCCGCAACGCCGCGCGCGACGAGCTCCGCCACATGCTCGGCTTCAGCGCGGCGTTGCTCGGGAGTCCCCCAGACGTTGCCGAAATAACCCATGAGCCCGCGAAACTTCAGTCCCGGCAGCTTGTCGATGGCTTTCGCCAACGTCACCGCGGCAGGTCCAGGTTCAAGCCCGCAGCGCCGGCCGCCTGCGTCGAACTCTACCAAAACGCCGATGTTCGCGCCTTGCGCGGCAGCGGCGCGGGATAGCTCTTGAGCGGCAGCTTCCGAATCGAGCGACACCAGCAAGCGGCGAGCCCGAGCAATGCGGGCCAGGCGCCGGAGTTTTTCTTCTCCCATGATCGGATACGCCACCAGAATGTCATCGAAGCCAGCGCCGGCCATCACCTCCGCTTCACCCACTTTGGCAACGGTCAGGCCTATGGCGCCCTGCGCCAACTGGAAGCGCGCGACCTCCACCGTCTTGTGGGTCTTCGTGTGCGGGCGCAAACGCAAGCCTTGGCGGCGGCACATTCCCGACAGACGTTCGAGGTTTTTTTCCACGGCATCGAGATCGACTGTCAACACCGGGGTAGAAAGCTCTTGAGCCAGCATCAATACCTCACTTTACTTCTTGCGCCGCTTACTGACCTGCGCGATGCAATCGATTTCAATTTTGATCTTAGGTAGCTGGGCGCCGACGGTGGTGCGCGCGGGCTGGTCTTCCGTAAAGAACTGCTTATAAACTTCATTCATCGCTGCGAAATCTTTCATATCGGCTAGAAACACGCCCACGCGCACCACGTCTTTCAGCGAACTTCCGGCGGCTTCCAGAATGGCGGAGATGTTCTCGAGCGTCCGCCGAGTTTCCGATTGAATATCGCCGTATTCGAATTCGTTGGTTTTGGGGTTCACGCAAGCCTGACCGGCAACAAAGACAAAGCCGCCGGAAACGATCGCTTGGGAATAGACGCCTTTGGGCTGGGGGGCGTTTGCGGTACGGATCACTTTGCGCATGTTATCTCCTCAATCAAGATATTAAGAATCGAGCCGTAATCCTCTCTGCGTCTTCGCGGCGTTAGGCGAGTTGCCCGCCATCAACAAAAAGCAGGACACCATTCACATAGTCAGCGTCGCGCGACGCCAGAAACGTTGCGGGGCCGGCAATGTCCTCGGGTTCACCGAGCCGGCCCGCGGGAATCAGATTCTCGTACTTCTTCATAAACTTCGGGTCGTTCAGAAAAGGCACGGTCAGGCGCGTCTTGATCAGCCCTGGTCCAATAGCGTTGGAATTAATTCCCATCGGACCCAGCTCCCGCGCCAGCGTTTTGGCCGGGAGGAACAAGCCCGCCTTGGAAGCGTTATAAGGCGCGAGTTCGGCTTCCGCATCCCAGGCGTTGGTGGACGCCATGAAGACCAGCTTGCCGCTCCGCTGTTTGATCATATGTGCGGCCACGGCCCGCGCAAACAGGAATCCGCCGCGCAGGTTGATGCCGACCGTCCAGTCCCAGTGCTTATCGTCCGTCTTTACGAAAGGCACGCCCTTGCCCACGCCGGCGACGTACATCAACACGTCAATGCGCTTGTACCACCGGATCACCTGCGCCACGGTACGTTCCACCTGGGGCTTCTTCCGCACATCGCAAGCCACCGTGCGGACGCTTCCTCTCGGCGCGGTAATCTCCTTCGCGGTTTAAGCCATCATCGGACGATCGATGTCGGCAATCACCAGGCGCGCGCCTTCGCGAGCCAGGCGGACGGCAATTCCCTTCCCGATGCCTTGCGCGCCGCCCACCACCAGCGCCACCTGCCCTTCAAACCGATCGGCAATAAAGTTCGTCATGATTCGCCCCAACGCCCCCCGAACGGAAGATCTGAAAAGGTATTTGGTTTTGTCGAAAGCCCCCCAGTATAATGAGCCACCATGTTTTCGTAAAGGGCCGCCCGAGCGCTACAAGTTTGGGAGAAGTCTGAGGATCGGAACTGAGGATTGAAAATCCGCGTTTCAGGATGCCTATGTCCACATCGGTAGGATCGAGATCGCCAAGCGCTCTAGTTACAGGCGCGGAATCCCCCGTGCGCACCGAACTTCCGCGCGCCATCGGCAGGCTGGGCGCAATCGCCATTGTTGTCGGCACGATTATCGGATCCGGAGTCTTCATGGTCCCACACAACGTGGCGCTGCAAGTGGGGTCCGTCCCGACCGTCATCCTGGTTTGGGTTGTCGGGGGAGCGCTGGCGCTGGCGGGCTCGCTTTCTCTCGCCGAACTCGGAGCGGCAACTCCGGAGGCGGGCGGAGTCTACATCTATCTGCGCGATGCCTACGGGAAACTGGCCGCTTTTCTCTACGGCTGGGCGGCGCTCCTGGTGATTGAGTCGGGTGGCATCGCGACTCTTGCGGTGGCCTTCAGCATCTATAGTTCCACATTCTTCCCTCTCACACCCCTGGAACGGAAGCTCGTGGCCACCGCGGTAATTGCATTGTTGACGCTCGTGAATATTGCGGGGGTCAGGCAGGCGTCGGGAGTGCAGACCCTTTTTACACTTGCCAAGTTAACGGGTCTGGCCATCATCGTGGGCTTCGCCCTCTTTGCCCGCCACGTGCCGCCCATTGCTGCTCCGCCGGGATATACGCCGCCGCACCTCACGCTGAGTTCTTTTGGGGTCGCGCTGATTGGCGTGCTGTGGGCCTATCACGGATGGCACCACTTGTCCCATGTGGCGGGTGAGGTGAAGAACCCGGCGAAAGTCCTCCCGGTCAGTTTCTTTGTCGGTGCGCTCATCGTCATCTTCGCTTATCTCAGCGCCAACTTCGCCTACCTGCATGTCCTGTCGCTGCCCACCATGGCCCAGGACGCCTACCAGCGCGTGGCGGCAAAGACCATGGAAATTCTTTGGGGCCCGCGCGGCGCCGCGTTTGTTTCCGGCTTGATCCTCTGCTCGATCTTCGGCGCCACGAACGGCAACATCCTGGGTGGCGCGCGCGCCTACTTCGCGATGGCGCGCGACGGCGTCATATTCTCCGCGGTGGGCCGAATTCATCCGCGTTTTGAAACCCCGTACGTTGCCCTGCTGATCCAGGGAGTTTGGTCAATCGTGCTGGCGGCCACCGGCACCTTCGAGCAACTTTATACTTACGTCATTTTTACGGGTTGGATCTTCTACGCCGGGGCGGCACTGGCTGTGGTCATTCTGCGTCGGAAGCGGCCGCAGTTGGTCCGGCCTTTCCGGGTTTACCCGGTTTTGCCGGTGGCCTACGCCGTCGCGGCGCTGATCATCATTATCAATGCACTGGCGCGCAGCCCGCGGGAATCCGGTATCGGTTTGGGACTTGTGCTTTTGGGAATTCCTGTTTATTTCATATGGATGCGCGCCACGCAAACCCGCCAGAGCGCATAAGAAACGCCGGGCGTTCAATTGCTTTTTCGAATGGGGATTTACTTCAGGTTTTCCGTGATAAGGAACTCGACCACGACCACATCGTGCCAGCGGCCATCGAGGCGTGTGTGTTTTTCGTGTACGCCCACTTCCCTCCAGCCAGTCATGCGGCAAAGCGTGCGGCCGGCGTCATTGTGAGCCACAAATCTCCCGATCAATTTGTAGTGCCCTTCCTTGCGCCCCGCGGATTGAATGGCGCGCATCAACTCCTTGCCCACGCCGTGCCGCCGGTAATCGCGATCGATGTAGATGAGTAGTTCCGCGATGCCCTCGATGCGCGGCCGCACTTGATAGGGACTCAGTGACGCCCACCCAAGAACCCGACCATTCAGATCCGCCACCAGGAGAGGGTATTTTCCGGAGTGATCCGTCACCCAACGCGTGCGCTCATCGGGCGTGCCCAGAAAGTTCTCGAACGTCGCCAGGTGATCTTGAATCGCCTGAAGGTAGATTCGCGAGATGTCGTGGGCATCGCGCTGCTCGGCCGGGCGCACTTGCAATTGCGCGCGCGGCTTTCCCTGCATGACCGGGGTGATGGGCGATGACATAATTCTGACCTCCGCCATCATAACAAGACCCGGGGGGATTCACCAAGCCAGGATTCGAGGCAGCCGAACAGTGCGAATTTCGATGGTGGTTTCACGCAGAAATCGGATTCGGGTTGACTTCCTCGGGCCGGCAAATTATGCTTAGCACTTCAGGAATGGCAAAGATCCTCCAACTCGGCGCGGCGAAGTGCTGTTGTACGGTGCCAGTGCCGGCGTGTGGAGGAGTTGCTTAGCAGCGCGCTGATCAAAGCGACCTGATTTCAACCCACCGTCGGAGATAAATCCGGCAGTGGGTTTTTGTTTTTGGAGCGTACTCAGAATGAAAGCCTCGAACTCACTGTGGAAGGAAAACCTCTCAGGGAAGCTACCGGAAGACCTGGCGCGCGAAATTGAGATTTATGAAACGGATCTGGACCTTAAGAAACAGGGGAAGATCGACGAGCGCCTGATGGCGGAAACGCGATTGCGCCGGGGTGTGTACGGCCAGCGCTACGATAATGGCCAGCGCCACGATGGCAAGAAGGTGCGAGAGTTCGCCTACCCCTCCGGGCGTTTGACCAAGGGGCCAAATACCCTCTGGGATGCTCCGGGCATGCAGCGTATCAAAATACCTGCCGGAGGGCTGAACGCCGGACAACTGGAAACGCTGGCGGAACTTGCGGAAGAGTACTCCGACGGAATCGCTCACATCACAACTCGCCAGGACGTGCAGCTCCATTACGTGCACAATGACGACACGCCGACGCTGATGCGCCGCTTGGCAGCCGGGAAAATCACCACGCGCGAAGCCTGCGGCAACACGGTCAGAAATGTGACGGCCTGCCCCTTCGCCGGCATTTGCCAGGATGAGGTATTCGACGTCACTCCCTACGCGCGGGCGCTGTCACGATTCTTGCTCGGTCACCCAGACTGCCAGAGCTTCGGCCGGAAATTCAAACCATCGTTCAGCGGCTGCGCGCAGCATGCCTGCGGACTCGCGAACATGCATGACCTGGGCCTGGTGGGAGTCACGCGCACCGAAAATGGAAAGGAAGTGCGCGGTTTCGCCATGTATGTGGGCGGAGGGCTGGGTACCGTTCCTTACCAGGCGAAACCTTTCCACCCGTTCCTGCCCCCGGAAGAACTGCTGCCAATTGCCCAGGCGATCGCCAGGGTTTTCGCGCGATTGGGAGAAAAGAAAAATCGCAATCGCGCCCGCATCAAATTTCTGATTCACGATTTGGGTATCGAAAAATTCAAGGATCTGGTTTGGGAAGAGCGCCGGACTCTACCTTATGACCGGAGATGGACGGAGTATTTGGAGACCGCGAAGGAATTGAGGGAGGAGCCGCTACGGCCACCGGGCGAAGTTCCCACGCCGGCCTCCGCAGCTTTCGAGCGATGGTTCAAAACCAACGTGCGACCCCAGCGCCAGGAGGGCCATTCGACGGTTACGGTCGCGCTTCCCCTTGGTGACATCACCGCGGACCAACTTCGCGCCCTCGCAGACGTTGCGCGCGGATTTACTCGCGAAACGATCCGCACCACCGTTGAACAAAACTTTGTCATTCGTTGGGTCAGCAATCGCGACTTGGTAGATGTCTATGAAGCGTTGAACGCGGTGGGTTTGGGAGAACCGGGGGCCGGAACCATCGTGGATATCGTCACGTGCCCTGGCACCGACACCTGCAAACTGGGCATCTCCTCGTCGCGAGGCCTGGCAGCGGAACTGCGCAACCGGCTCGCCGAGAAGAGTTTTGATATGGACGCGGCGGTGCAGAACCTTCACATCAAGATCAGCGGCTGCTTCAACAGTTGTGGCCAGCATCACGTGGCCGACCTCGGTTTCTACGGCGTTAGCCGCAAGATGGCGGGCTACGCCGTTCCTCACTTCCAGGTGGTACTGGGAGGAGAGTGGGAGAGCAACGCCGGCTCGTACGGGCTGCCCGTTATGGCCGTCCCATCTAAAAACATTCCGCAAGTAGTGACTCGCTTGGCAGAGCGGTATGTGGCCACCCGTAAGCACAATGAGAGCTTTAACGACTTCGTCAAGCGCATCGGGAAGGTGGAAATCAAAAGCATGCTCGAAGATCTCACTCGCCTGTCCACCGATGACGCGGACAGGTCATTCTTCAGCGATTGGGGTGATCCGCGCGAATACAGTTTGGGCGACCTTGGCGTGGGTGAATGCGCCGGCGAAGTCGTCTCGGCGATCGAGTTCGATCTCGCCGCCGCCGAGCGTGAGGTCTTCGAGGCGCAGGTGGATCTGGAAAAAGGCAACTTCCAGCGGGCGGCCCGGACTGCCTATCTGGCGATGGTCCATGCTGCCAAGGCGGTGGTGAAGCTGGAACTCCAGGACGTCCCCGACGATCCTGACCGCGTCATCCGGGAATTCACCGCTCGCTTCTATGACACGCAAAAGTTCTTCGATTCGTTTGCGGGGGGAAAATTCGCTCAGTACTTGTTCGCTGCCCACGCATCGTCGAATCAGCCGGCCAATCCGGATTCGGCTCGCTACCTGATTGATGAGGCCCAACTTTTCATTGACGCTTCGCACGCCTGCTACAACCGGCTGGGAACCGTTAGCGTCGCCTAGAGGGGAGAAATCGAGCGCATGGAAATCCAACATGTTAACGTAAAGCTCTTCGTGAACGATGGGGAAGAAGTTGACCTCGGAGCCGTGATCCCGGTCTTCCACACCTGGATCCAGGATCAGGGCAACGGCGAACTCTTGCTGGATGTCGCCGACTATCGTCACGTGCGCTCGGGCCCGGGAGTAGTTCTAATCGGACACCAGGGCAATTATAGCGTCGATAACACCGGCGGCCGTCTGGGTGTCCGGTATAACCGCAAAGCGGTATTGGAGGGAACCAACCAGGATCGTTTGGTCCAGGCAACACAAGCGGCTTTGGCTGCCTGCCGGCGGTTGGAAACTGAGCCCCGCCTGAACGGCAAGATTCAATTCAATGGGCGCGAGATCGAGGTGTCAGTCAACGACCGCCTTCTGGCCCCCAACAAGCCAGAAACCCGCCAGGCAGCGGATTCGGAGTTCCACACTTTCTTTTCGACCTTGTTTGGGAACGCCGAATACGCAGTGTCGTACCCGCAGGACTCCCGCAGCTTGTTTTCTATTCACGTGACGACAGCGCAGACGCTTGACACTTATGCCTTGCTAAACAATCCGACTTCGATGGTGGCGTCAATCCGCTGAAGGTGATGGGCATCATCTGGCGCGGGTGGACCATCCCATCCCCCGCTTTCGCTTATCCTCTCTGGGAGCTCTCCGAAATCAGACTTGCCCACCAGACCTGCCCAGCAGGGGTGTTATAATTCAAAAGTTTGCCGTTAATTCATTGGAGCTCTTATGCACGATGCCTGCGTGTGGACGGCGCTCGCATTTTACGCCTTAGGAATCTCGCTCATCGTTCCCTCGGTGGTCCGGCGGCGGCCGTCGCTTTCGCCCGCTTCCCTGGGAGCGCTGGGAATCGGCTTGGCAGCACATGCCGCGGCGCTGGCGATTGAAGCCGCGCGCCTTCATCGCTTGCCGGTTACCGACGTCAGGAGCGCTCTATCGTTTTATGCGTTCTTGGTGACCCTGGCATTTTTCTTCGTGTACCTGCGCTATCGCATTGTCTCTCTGGGTCTCTTCATGCTACCGCTCGTTTTTTTGCTCACACTGATCTCAGCGCTTCATCCAGCGAGTTCCTTTGATTCCTCGGCGTTTCGGGGCGGTTGGTTGCTGGTTCATATCAGTTCGATCTTCCTCGGTTATACGGCCCTGTTCCTGACCTTCGTCGCCGCCATCATGTACCTGATACAGGAAAGAGAGCTGAAGTCAAAGCAGCCACGGGGCTTTTACTACCGCTTGCCCTCCCTTAAAGTCTGTGAGGAACTCTATTACCGCTCGCTGGTATTGGGTCTTCCCTTTTTGAGCATTGGCATATTAACGGGGTTTATTTGGGCAAGCCGTACGTGGAAAGGCCCTTGGGAGCTTGACCCGAAAATTCTGGCTTCCATGGTGACGTGGTTGATCTACCTTGTGCTTTTTTCAACGCGTGTAAGCGGCGGTTGGCGAGGGCGGCGTGCTGCCTATATCGCTATCTTTGGATTCGCAGCAATTCTCGTGACGTTCGTGGGCATCAGTCTGCTGAGTGGAGAGCACGGATACATTCCGAAGTTACGGGAAATACCTTGAAATCCGGGGTTAGGGGTCCGGGATTCGGGATTCGGGAAAACAACCCCGCCCCGAATCCCGCATCCCGAGTCCCGAATCCCGGCTCTTAAAATGAACCTCACCCTATTGGGCATCAATCATCGCACGGCGCCGGTGGAAGTCCGGGAGAGGATGAACATCCCGGAAGCGCGGCTGGCTGAGGCTGTATCCGATCTGGTGCATCGCGCGGGTATCCGTGAAGGAATGATTCTTTCCACCTGCAACCGTGTTGAAGTTACCACGTCCGCTGAGGACGAAGTAGACGCAGAATCCATCATTCATCGTTTCCTGGCGGACCATCACCATTGCGACTTGGGGCAATTCGCTCATTTCTTCTACCGTCTCCGGCAGCAGGACGTGGTCAAGCACCTGTTTCGTGTGGCATCAAGCCTTGACTCCATGATTCTCGGCGAGCCCCAGATTTTGGGTCAGATAAAAAAGGCCTATGCCGCCTCGCGCGCAGCAGGGGCAATGAACGGCACGCTTAACGACGTGGTGAATCAAGCGCTGGCGGTGGCCAAACGAGTGCGGCGCGAAACGGCACTCGGATCAGCTGCGGTGTCCGTTTCCTACGCAGCCGTTGAACTGGCAAAGAAAATCTTCGGCGGCCTCCAGGGTAAAACGATTTTCATTGTGGGCGCCGGTAAGATGAGCGAACTGGCTGCAAAACACTTGCTGAGCAGCGGCGCCAGCAACATCCTGGTGAGCAATCGGACGTATGACCGCGCGGTGGAATTGGCGGCGGCATTCCACGGTACTGCCGTCCCGTTTGAGCACCTCTACAAACACCTGAGCCAGGCGGACATCGTCATCAGCTCCACCGGATCCCCCCAAACTATCATCAACAAGAACCAAGTTGAAAAACTCCTGAGCGCCCGCAAAAACCGGCCTATTTTTTTTGTAGATATCGCCGTCCCGCGTGACGTCGACCCAACGGTGAATGAACTGGATAATGTCTTCGTGTATGATATCGACGACCTGGGTCACGTCGTCGAGGCCAACAAGAAGCAACGCGAGCGCGAAGCCATTTGGGCGGAGGAAATCATCCAGATGGAGGTCCAGAAGACGCTGAGGCGCCTGGCGTCCCGCGACGTCGTACCGACCATCGTGGCGCTGGAAGACCGCCTGAACCACATCCGCGCAGCAGAAATGGAACGGTACCAGGGCCGACTGGGAAACCTGACCGCCGAGCAGCGCCAGGCCGTGGACGCTCTGACCCGCGGCATTATGAACAAAATCCTCCATGGACCGATTACGGAACTTAAGAGTGGAGCGGGAGAGCCCGAAAACGTGGCACTGGTACGACTGATTCATAAGATTTTTGGGCTTGGGGATTGAGAACTTAGCGGCAGGCAAAAGCGAAGCGCAAAGGGTAAAGTGTAAGGGATAAAGCGGTCGCATCCAGCATTCACCCTTTAATCCTCACCCTCACTGACTTCCTCGTAACTGGATTATATGCGATTGATCATCGGCTCTCGCGGTTCCAAGCTCGCTCTGTGGCAGGCCCACTGGGTTCGTGATCAGCTCGTCGCAGCGGGCTATGAAATCGAAGTTCGCATTATCAAGACCACGGGCGACAAGCTGCAGGCTGTCGCGCCGGGAGAACCTCTGCCGGCGTCCATGGCGCAAACCGTGGCGGAGGTGGGGAGCAAAGGCCTGTTCATCAAAGAAATTGAAGAAGCGTTGCTGGCGCGTGAAATCGATGTGGCAGTCCACAGCTTAAAGGACTTGCCAACCGAGCAGCCTGCTGGGCTTACCCTCGGCGCGGTGCCGCCGCGAGAGGACGCCCGCGATGTTTTCATATCCCGAAACGCCCAGCCCCTGGAGAAGCTGCCGCCCGACGCGCGTGTCGCCACCAGCAGTCTGCGGCGGCAGACACAATTGCGCGCGCTGCGGCCCGATTTGGTTTACGTCGCGGTGCGGGGGAATTTGGACACGCGGCTGCGCAAGCTGGACCGTGGCGATTGCGAAGCGCTGGTGCTCGCCGCAGCCGGCGTGCGCCGCCTGGGCCTTACTAAGCACATAACCAGTTACTTTGGCTTCGAGCAGATGTGCCCGGCCGTCGGCCAGGGGGCTCTGGGCATTGAAATCCGTGCTGACGATCCGCGCGGGTATGAGGCCGTGACGCGCCTCGATCACCCTGCGACACACCAAGCGGTCCGTGCCGAACGCGCCGTCCTGCGCCGCCTCGGAGGCGGCTGCCAGGTGCCCATCGCCGCACACGCTGTTGTAGAGGACGGCAACTTGCGGTTGCAAGCGCTGGTGGCAAACCTCGATGGGACACGAGTGATTCGCGCCCAGATGATGGGCCCTGCATCTGATCCTGAGGCGCTCGGTTCCAGTGTAGCAGCAGACCTGCTCCGCCAAGGCGCGCGGGAGATACTTGACGCAATCGGAAAAATCTAGTCGGTTTCATTGGCTGTCCGTTGTAAGTTGTCCGTCGTCCGTTGCCGCGAGGATTCGAGGTTAGTTGTGAATTTCAAATCTCAACCCTGCTCATGACGTGGTCACGAATACGGGGGATCACCTACAACTGACCACGGACAACGGACCACTGGCAACCGTCGACTGACAACGTACAACGGAAAACGAACGATGAGTCTAGGCAAAGTCTATCTCGTTGGCGCGGGACCCGGCGACCCGGGGCTGCTGACGCTCAAGGGGAAACAAATCCTCGAGCGAGCCGACTGCGTCGTCCACGACTTCCTGGTAAACAAAGACTTGCTGCGCCTGGCGCGGGTAGAGGCTGAGCAGGTTTGCGTGGGGCGCCGAGGTGAACCCAATCGCATGCGGCAAAGCGATATCAACGAGCTCCTCGTGGCGCGTGCCCGCGAGGGTAAGTTGGTATGTCGTTTGAAAGGCGGCGATCCGTTTGTGTTCGGGCGCGGAGGCGAGGAGGCGCAAGCGCTCGCGAGTGCCGGCATCGAGTTCGAAGTTGTGCCGGGCGTTTCCGCGGGGCACGCCGTCGCTGCTTATGCAGGGATTCCCGTCACTCATCGAGACATTACATCCACAGTGACCTTCATCGCCGGTCATGAGGACCCCGAAAAAGAATCCTCGCGTCTTGACTGGCGGCAACTGGGGACCTGCCCTGGCACGCTGGTTTTCTTTATGGCTGCGAGAAATCTGCCGCGGATCACTCAAGCCCTGATCGACAATGGACGCGCACCCGTCACACCCGCCGCCGTCATCGAGTGGGGCAGTCTCCCCTACCAGAAGGTGATTGAGGGGACTCTGGCGGACATTGCCGCCAAAGCCTCTTGCGTTATCACGCCTGCCATCACCGTCATTGGTGAGGTGGTGAGCCTGCGAGAACACCTGAATTGGTTTGAACGCCTGCCGCTGTTCGGCAAGCGCATCGCCATAACACGCGCGCGCGAACAAGCCGCCAAGTTGCGCGAGGAATTGGCCGCCTTGGGCGCCGAAGTTATCGAGATTCCCACCATTGAAATCCGGCCGCCAGACTCTTGGGAGCCACTCGATACCGCCATTGGCAGGCTAGAGGAGTTCAACTACCTGCTGGTAACGTCGGCGAATGGAGTGCGGTATTTCCTTGAACGCCTCGCCGCGTCTGATCGTGACATACGCGCCTTGAAGGGGCTGACGATCGGCGCGATCGGCCCGGCAACGGCAGCCGAATTCGCGCGTACGGGCGTGAAGGTGGATCTCTTGCCGACTGAGTACGTGGCGGAAGGTTTGCTTGGGGCGCTGGAAGGTCACGATCTGCGGGGCAAAGCATTTCTCATTCCGCGCGCGCGGGTGGCGCGAGATTTGGTGCCGCGTGTGCTGGAAGAGCGCGGGGCTCGCGCGGAAGTCGTGGAAGCTTACCAGACCGTCATGCCGGAAATATCGTCGGAGGAGCTTGCCCAGCGGCTTACACCGCCGCCAGACATGATCACGTTCACCAGTTCATCCACAGCCACGAATTTCGCAAAACTCCTGGGCGAGAATCGCCTGGCGGAAGCAGTGCGCGGCGCTGCCATCGCCTCGATCGGCCCGGTCACATCCCGAACTCTCCGCCAGCTCGGGCTTACCGTTACCCTAGAGGCGCAGGAGTCCACGATGGCAGGGCTGGTACGGGCGATCTGCGATCACTTTTCCAAGGACAGATAAAGGCGGAGACTGGCCGCGCTATAAATTCAGTAGCTCGCGCAGTTTGCGAGTTTGGGCCCGGCTGACGGGAATTTCCGTCTGCTTGCGATCCTCCATCTTGAGCTGGTAGGAACTCTTGAACCAGGGGACCACTTCTTTGATGTGGTTTACATTGACAAGGTAGGAGCGATGGACCCGCCAGAAGACCTTCGGATCGAGATTGGCCTGAAGCTCCTCCACAGTGCGAAAGTTAGACTGCCCCTCCAGTTCGCGCGTGACAATGCTGATGACGCCGTCCTCGATGCTGGCGTAGATGATTTCATCAGAGTCGACCAGAAAGAGGCGGTTAGTGCTTTTGACCACCAGCTTACCCTTTTGGGGCACGGGGCGCTGCTCCACCATTTGCACCAAGCGGTCGAGCTTCTGACTGGTGGTGTCAGAAGTCTCGAGCAGGCGGCGGACTTTCAGGATGGCTTTCTCCAGCCGCGGCTTCGAGACTGGCTTCAAGAGGTAGTCGATGGCATTTACTTCGAACGCCTGTACGGCGTACTGGTCATAAGCCGTGGCAAACACAAAAAAGGGGAGGTGCGCTTTTTTTTCCAGCAGGCGCTTGATCACGCCAAAGCCATCGACACCGGGCATTTGCACATCCAGGAAGACCAGATGCGGATTCAGCTCGCGCACCATATTCACGGCGTCAACACCATTCTTTCCCTGACCCACCACTTCAACATCGGAACAGCTCTTCAGCAGGAAAGCCAACTCGTCACGAGCCGGCTGTTCATCGTCCACTATGAGTGCCGTGATTTTCATATCGAAAACATCCCCCCTGCGCTTGGCGCTCACATTATGCTTGCCCTTACGATCAACTTCGTTACCCCATTATACTCGACCTCAGGGTTCGCGTGCACGCCCGAGAGGCGGGTCAAAATCAGGCCGGAGAGAAAACTTTCGTGTCCTGTGCTAGGATGGACGACTGCAATCGGCCTCGGGCCCCCAAGATTGGCTGCCGATGGGCAGCATCCCCAAAGGCGCACAAAAAGAAGCATCGAGGTACAACCATGAGAACCGGAAGTCGGATTACCCTCCTGATGGGTATCGGATTCGGGTTGATGGTCTCGCCACATTTCGTCGCTGCCCAAGTCTGTAAAGATGAGGAATCCATGGTGGACGAGTCCAAGAAGGCGCTTGCAGAGGTCATCACCACCATCAAGCAGGAGAGCCTGGTGAACTTTGAAAAGTCCTACCATCAAAAGAGCGTGGTGAACAAGCTTTCCTTCTTCGGCAGTACGGTGGATGGCCTGCTCGCTTGTGAGGAAAAGGCGGAGCAGGATTCGTCCGCCACAAAAGAAGTTGTGGACGCTGCCAAGGCCAAGCACGAGACTTACGCCAAGCTGAAAGATAAAATCCAACACGACCATGACACGCTGAAAGCGCTGACGGCGCCGAAGGAAGCAAAACAGTATGCCGAGAAGCTCGACGAGGCCACTTAGCCGTTGGGCGATTCGTGCACGGATCGACAGGTCGAGGATTCGCCTCCGGGGAGCTTGCCGGGGCGGCGGGGTTGAAGTGTTATACTGCCAGCGCCGGTGGCATTACGGCACTGCCGCGCAGTGAGGTTGATCACCATGCCAAAGAAGGCCCATGTCCTGAAAAGCAAGACCATTTTCCGCGGACGAGCGGTGGAATTGAAAGTCGACCGCGTGATTGAACCGGGTGGCGTTCGGACCGAGCGCGAAGTTGTTTGCCACCCGGATTCGGTGGTCATCGTTCCTCATCTCGCTGACCGCCGCCTGGTACTCGTCCGCCAGTACCGGCACGCCGTGGGGGAGAGCCTGTGGGAACTCGTGGCCGGAGGCATAGAACCAGGGGAGACCGCTCGCCAGAGCGCGCGCCGTGAGTTGTTGGAAGAGACCGGCTTCCACGCCCGCGTCATCAAACCTCTTCTCGAGTTCTACCCAAGCCCGGGCATCTTGAGTGAGAAGATGCATCTCGTTGAGGCTTGGGATCTGACGCCATCGAAAGGCCAACCCGATGCCGACGAAAGAATCGAGAAGGGATTTTTTTCCATTAAGGAAGTAATTAATATGGTTAAGGGCAACAAGATTCGCGATGGGAAAACATTGGTGGGGATCCTGTTGCTTTTTGGGGCGGAAATGGCCCCCTCATGATTATCCATATGTTAAAAGTTGTTCATTGCAACCGCTCTTTACAACAATTCTCTTGACAAAAAGCGGGCAGAAAAGTTATCTCTATTTACGAGGGAGTCAGGAAAGTGTTCTCGCTGGGAAAGTGTTCATAGAATCAAACGGCCGGGGATCAAAGAGATCTTCGGCTTTTTTGTTTTTTTGGCACTGCTCAAGGAGCGGCAACCTCAAAGTAAAATCAAGGAGGGCGCAAGTGGCAAGACTTCAAGGTAAGGTTAAGTGGTTCAACAACAGCAAAGGATATGGGTTTATCGGCCAGGAAGGCGGAGCTGATGTCTTCGTCCATTACTCGGCCATCCAGGGTGAAGGATTCAAGACCTTGCAAGAAGGCGACACGGTAGAGTTCGAGATCGTCCAGGGGCAAAAAGGGCCTCAGGCCGACAAAGTCACAAAGCTCGGTTAACCGGCATCTGCTTCTCCATTTCCTGGCCCAACCCTCGGGGTTGGGCCTTTTTGTTTTCAGGAGATTGCGAAGATAATCTTCCTTCCGCCACAAAAGTTCGGTCCCGATCTCTTCTACCTTATTGCTTGATTTTATGGTGTCCAAGGGAGACAATACCTGGGTCAAGTAAATAAGGGCAAGTTTACAAGGGCGCACGAGAACGGTAATGTCCCCTCCGGCGGAGTGATAGCCGGGGGTACTGGGTTGAACCGTAGGGAGGCTGTTGCAATGATGCATTTGAGGCAAGCCGCTGTCTCCATGATGGTCCTGACTATTGCGGCCATGGCTCAGGATTACAATCCCAGCGGGCCGTTATCCCATCGCGACATCACGGGAGAAAACGCCAGCCTGGCCGAGCGCCTCTCGCTAACGGTTCCAGCCGAGACGGAAGTCAAAGTCCAGGTTTTGTCGGGGATTCACACCCGCGTCAACCATGTCAACGATCCTGTCATCGCCGAAGTCTTGAAGCCGGTCTTCGTCCAGGGTAAGATCGCTCTGCCGCCCGGAAGTTTGCTGGATGGCCACATCACCATGATCCGCAACGCCGGTCATATGCACCACTCCGCGGAACTCGGCTTGCGATTCGATCGAATCACCCTTCCCGACGGACAGGAAAAACCCGTTGCCGCCGTACTGGCTGCCCTTGAACACCCCGAAGCACTCGATATTCATCTCGATCCAGAGGGCCATCTGACCAGCAACCGCTCAATGTCATGGAAAACGCTGGTCGGCGGATTCACCGCGCTCGGTACTTACGGCGCCTTGAAGGTTGCGGCGGTTGGCTCCGCGGGCGCCACGCTGGCGCTTCCGGTGGGTGGAGTCGCCATCATCAGTTACGAAGCCCTATGGCGTCGCGGGCGCGAAGTGAACATGCCCCCTGACACTCAATGCCGGCTGCGATTGAATTATCCGCTCACCGTCCACCTCCCTTGGTAAGCAACCGGATGGATTCTCTCATCTATCATAACGACCGGATTATTCCCCTCGAGGAGGCGCGCCTTTCCCCGGGCCAGATGGGCCTGCTGATGGGTTGGGGCGTCTTCACAACGCTGCGCATCTATGAGGGAGTCCCCTTTGCTTTCGACCGGCATTGGGCGCGGATGGCGCGGGACGCGGAGCGGCTGGGTATTGCGCTGGATTACGATCAGAAATCCGTCGGGGAAGCGATTGTGTTGCTGGCTGTTTCCAACCATCGACCGGAGGGCGCGGCGCGGCTTTCCTTTATCAAGAATCACGGCGGACTTTGGGGTGAGGCGCCCGGCAGCCCCGCCACCGACCTGCTCGTCTTTACACGCGAATTGTCCGTGTGGCCGGCGTCGCACAAGCTTATGCTTGTCCCCAATGCGATTTTTTCGATTGGGAAATTGGCAGGCGCCAAAATGCTTTCGTGGGTGCAGAACGCCGGCACCCTCGAACGCGTTCATCGGGAGGGCTTCGACGACGCCCTGCTGCTGAACGAGCAAGGTCACCTGGCGGAATGCACATCGGCGAATGTTTTTCTGGTGCGCGGCCGTCAGGTCTTGACGCCCCCATTGGCTTCCGGGTGCCTGCCGGGAATAACGCGCGAGGTTCTCCGCGAGGTCATTCCCGCGACAGGGTACACACTTCTGGAGCAGGATCTCTCTCCCACCGATTTGGATTCGGCGGAGGAAGTCTTTATTAGCTCCACAACGCGCGAGGTTGCCGGCGTGGGAAGCATCCATCCCAACTGGAAATATCCCGCCCCGGGAAAAGTCACGCGCGAAATCGCAGCGGCTTTCCAGGATTACGTGAAAGCACATTTGAAGCGCGGCGGCGTTGCCCGCTCCTGAATTTCTCAATCGGACTCCTCTACGATTGGCACCAATACCGATGGCGGCATTCTGAACGGGTGCAGGTGTCATTGGGAATAGAACCCTTCTCGCCCCTTTCCCTTCCATTCCGAGTTGCTGCAATCACTTCCTTGCGATAACTTATAGGCAAGCTCCACGATGAGGGCGTCCCTTTCGCTCTGGGGACGAGGCCGGCAGGTTGCTGGCGCTATTGGGGAGCGCCGTTCACATTGGGGTCGGACCCCGCTCTTCTTATGCAAGAAGAAACCAAGGAATCGGCAAAAGACTTCGCGGCCAAGAATCCGGGCCAAGGCCCGCATCCGCCGGAAGCCGCGCACGATCTTCTTCGTGAAATCCCCTCGCCCACGCGGCGTCTCTGGCTGGGCCTGTGCGTCACGCTCGCCATCTTCGTCATTTTTGCTTCTTACACCATCCACGAAATCCGATGGCTTCAGGATTTTCAGGTCAACGTGGTGCAGAAAAATCGCAAGGCCTCCCTCCAGCTTTTGGGATTGCAGGACGACACTTACCAGCTCGCCGTGTCGCTTCGCGACATGACTCTTCCGGAGAGCCGTTACCCCATTTTCTACTGGAAAGGTAAATTCTCGGGACTGCACGAGGACATGAACAAGCGACTGGCTCTGGAGGCCCAATACGCCGCAACCACGCCTTCCGGTGATAAGCTGCGCCGGCAATTGCGCGACATCCTCGACAACTTCTGGCAACTCGCGGACGAAGCCTTCAGTCTCGCCGACCAGGGCCACGAAGATTCCGCGCGGTACCTCATCCGCTCGCAACTGGAGGAGCAGCACCAAACGATTTCCAGCGTCGTCTCGCAATTGCTCAACCTGAATGACCAGGCGCAGCGAGAGGCCGGCCAGCGCGTCAGCCTGGTATACGGACAAGTTTCCAAGGACATCCTGCTGCTGATTGGCGTGCTCTTCCTGGTGGCGCTGGGAACCGGACTCTATACGCTTCAAGCCAACCGCAAAACCTTCGAGCGATTGCACCATCTGGCGGAAAGATTGCAATCGCAATCGGAGCAGATGCGGATGCTCTCCTGGAAGCTGATTGAAGTTCAGGAGCAAACCTTGCGCCAGGTGGCGCGCGATCTGCATGACCATTTCGGGCAGATTCTGACGGCTATTGGGCTCATGTTGGGGCGCGCGGGGCAAAAAGCCGCGGACAGCGACCCCGTCTTTGTCCAGGACGTGCGCGCCGCCAAAAAGATCGTGGAAGACACACTCCAAAGCGTGCGCGACGAGTCCCAGATTTTTCGTCCCGCCATCCTGGATGATTTCGGTCTGCAACAAACTTTGGGATGGTTCGCCGAACAATTCTCGCGCCAGACGGGTGTGCAGGTGCATTACGGAGGAAAGCTTGCGGACGGACTTTTTCCTCCCGAGGCGGCGATTCACGTTTATCGCATCGTGCAGGAATCTCTGAGCAACGTCGCGCGCCATTCCGGCGCACGGGAAGCCTGGGTAACGCTCCGAGAAAAAGAAAATCATTTGGACCTGGAAATCCGCGATAATGGTAAAGGCTTCGAGGCCCCTACGGATATGAAAAGGGCCGCCGGCCAAGGTATGGGGCTGATGGGCATGCGCGAGCGTGCCGAGCACCTTCAAGGTTCGTTTTCGATTCGCTCCGTGCCCCACGAGGGCACCACGGTTCGCGTGCGCGTTCCCTTGCGGCGACCGTCGGCGCATACTCGCCCTGAGGAGAACAACTGACCTGTGGCTACACCTGAAACCGGAAAGAAGATTCGCGTTTTGCTGGCCGAAGATCATACGCTGGTCCGCCAGGGATTCCGCCGCATTCTGGAAGACGATCCAATGGTCGTCGTGGTCGGTGAGGCGCGCACCGGGCTGGAAGCGATCGAGCAATATAAACTCTTAAAGCCCGAAGTGGTGGTGATGGATCTCTCCATGCCCGAACTCGGCGGTCTGGAGGCCACGGCGGAAATCCTCAAAGCGGATCCTAAGGTCAAGATCCTCATTCTCAGCATGTACTCAAACGAAGCTTACATCCGTAAAGCATTCGAGCTGGGCGCCAAGGGGTACATGTTGAAAAACGCGATTGAGGTGGATCTCAACCGCGCGGTGAAGGCGCTGGCAGAAGGCGAAGCCTATTTCAGTCCTGCCATCTCCCATATCGTCCTCGAGAGTTTGAAGACCGGATCGTTCCGTGACACGACACAAGACCCGTACGAACGCCTCACCCTTCGGGAAAAGGAAGTACTGCAACTCATCGCCCAGGGAAAGTCCAACAAAGAGATTGCGGTTCTCCTCAACATCAGCGTCAATACCGTGGCCGTCCATCGCGCCCGGGTGATGGACACCCTCGGCCTCCACCGCACCGCGGAACTCGTGCTCTTTGCGGTAAAGAAGGGGCTGGTCCAGACCTCCTGATCTACTGCCCCACGGTTTGATTAGACATCTGAATGTACGGAAAGCACTCAGGGATATGGGTGTCGAGAACAGCGTGACGGCTCATAACCCATGCTGGGTGAGGGTTCAGCTCGACGCCTCCGGGCTTGAGCAATTCGAACCGGCCGAAGAAAATTCGCCAGACGTCTCCGTCGCGCGGCGGCAGGGGGCGACCCGCGGCCAGAGGTTTCAGGTCCTGCCACGGGAATGCCAATTCCACCGTCCACCCTTTGTCAGGTGTTGTGCTGTCATTGATCTTCCCGTCCACGTGGACGGCATGTTGCAAGCGCGGATATGCCCAGTCGAGAAATGCCCAGCGTAGCCCGCGCGGGTGGGTTCCCCTCCAGAAAGTTGTGTCCGCCCGGTCATAGTCACCGCCAAAAGTAAGGGCTTGGTGCTTCATCACGTCGAATTCCGGAACATCGAACGCGCCGCCCTTCTTATAAGCGTCCCGCCAAATGAAAAAGACCTGGTAGGTGGTGCCGAGGGCGTTGATCTCAAATTCCGAGTATGCGTCGCCGCCATCGATGAAGACCTCAGCGTCATTCTCCAGCCAAATCAGCGAGCCGGTTTTACTCTGATGAGCCTCTACGTAGGGCTCTTCCAGCCACATTCCAATGTATAGGTATTGGTCGTCCCATAAAACCGCAGCTCGTGTGTCGTAAAATCCGGGCGCGCCCGTAACCATGTCGACAAACCGCTCGGATTTCTTCGCCTTCTGCCAGGAGGGCTCATCCAGACGACCGTCAATCATTATCGGTCCGGACGCCCGTTGCGCTACATAGTGGGCAATATCCTGCGCGGTACAGCCATAGCTGCCGGTGCCTGCTTGCAACAGATCGTGCCCGCCGTTCGCAATCTGTCCAGCGAAGACGGTGCTCAACGGCAAAACAAATAGGTAAAGTATAAGACCCTTCCAGCAAACGGTCCTCATCTTGAAATCCTCCTCGCCGACACACAGCTCACGAGATTCAGAGGCAAGAAACTGAACTTCCACATCACCCCACGGCCGCTGCGTTAGGATACGGCCGGGATTCTATCTGAGCCGGCTGGGCGAGACAACTCCGGCAGTGGTGAATGGGTTGCCCGAGCCCGCGTCCCGCTCATTGCCGTTTCCTCGTGATGCTGATGGCCTTCAGAATCACGCCATTGTTCGGAATCACCGGGCCGAAATCATTGATGAAGTCTGAGTCGCCGCCGCGGAATCCGGTCGTACCTTTCAATCGAATTTCCTTGATCATCTTTCCCAGCCGCGGATTGACCCATTCGAACGCAAAGAAGGTGATGGGATTGCCTTCCGCCCCTCCGACGGTGACAGCATCCGCGCCGTAGGCATAGTCGTGCGAAGAATCGCGCTTCTGCCAGTTCCACTCGGCGATGTTCACACCGTACCGGATGGGGATGGTGGTGACGAAGCCGTCTTCATAAACCACTTCGTACCACCCCAGCATGTCTGCGGTGTCTTCCGGATCATAAATCAACCGGAACGATTCCTTGTTCGTCGCGGGCTTGGCGGCGGCATGCAGGAAGATCACGCTGGTAGCGTCCTCGCCAACCTGAATATCGGCCTCTAGCGGCAATCCGCTGCGTTCCTTGCCATCGGCAGCCACCAGGATTGCCTTCTTCGCGCCGGACTCACTGAGGTCAAACGCAACCTTGCCCAATGAGATGGACTCTTTCTTCATTCCGCTCAAATCCACTCTGAGCTTTGGTTCGGCGGTTTCCATATTGAAGCTGGATTGAATACTGATCTCCCCGAAAGATGTTTCGGTTTGCCTCGGAGGCGGCTGCCCCCGAAATCGAACGCGGATATCGGGAATCATGGACTGAATCCGGCCGGAAAGCGCCTTGCCGTCGATCACCTTCCCATTCCAGAGGATGTTGCTCGAACCGAGCAGGTCGGCCATCAGGTCCTTGCCAAAGCCGACTTCGTTTGTGGCGAACCATGCGGACGGAGCCCCGCCGATGATGGTGGAACGCTTGCTGCGCCGTTCGTAATCGCGGATGCTGGGGTTGAAGTTCCCGTAAATCTGCTTGAATCCCATCTGGTCGAGTTGGGCTTCATCCTGCTCGGCGTTCTTTTCATCCCAGAACCAATTGAAGATCAGAATGTCTTTGGGAATCAGCCGCTCCGCCTGCGCCCGAGTCATGCCTCCTGGGGCGTTGTATTTCCAGCCGTCGGGAGCGTGCTTTCCCTGCAAGCCCACGCCGCGAACGCCCTGAAGCAGCATGTCGCCCCAGATGGCAAGTTGAATGCCTTTGGCGGCGAGGTGGTCGTGAATTCTCCTGACATCCTCACCGTACAGCTCGCCGATATCCTTGTTCCCGCACAGCGGACAAAGGCCAACCGGATTGAACAGTTCGTCATGCCCGGCATGAATCATCTTGGGTTTCAAAAGATCGATGTATTCGTCATAGACTTCAAACACCAATTGGTAGCTTTTCGGGTTCGAAGGGCAGTATGTGTCGGGCCACTTCTCGCCGGGCACTTCCGAGAGATCCTTATGCATCGTCAAAAGATAGTAGCTATGGGTAAACGACGGAAGTTCGGGAACCAGTTCGATGTGATTCTGTCTGACCCAGCGCGCGAGGTCAGCCACCTCCTCCTTTTCTAGGAAGCCGCCATCCGCTGTGTCCTGATGGGAAGAGTTCTGTTCCATTTCGTGCGGCGGGCCGGGAGGGTAGTTCCGCCGGCTATAGTTGGTGTCGCGGGAAAACTCCTGCCAGCCGGAGTTTAACTCAGGATGACTCGTGAGCCGCATGCCCGCATTCATCTCCATGATGAGCGTGTTGAACTTGTAGAGGGCTACGAAGTCGCGGATGAAGCGCTTGAAGAAGGGGATGTTGTCGCGCCCGGGGAGATAGAGTTTGACGCCGCGGAAGCGCTTGTCAGGCCAATCACGAACGCGCACACCGCGGAATCCTAGCTGCCCGTTTTCCGTCGCGGCCAACTGGCGGAGGGATTGCAAGCCATAGAAAGCGCCCCGATCGTCGCTGCCTGCGACCAGCACCACGTTGGCGGAAACTTGGAGGACATAACCTTCGGAGCCTGGGTTTTGCGCACTCAATTCGATGTGGTTCCGCGCGCAATATTCCTTGACCAGCGGGTTCGAAACTGACCCCATGAGGATCACGCGCCTCCCCGTCCCGAGACGAGCCACGCGTTCTGTTTTGAGATGCAACGCGAACCGGTCACCGAATTCGTCCGTCAGAAAGCGCGCCAGAAAGAGGTCCTCTTGCGACGCCGCGGACGGCACGGCGATCGTTACCTGATCCTCGAGAACAAACCCACTTCCTGCCCCAGCGATTTCCCGCGGCGTCGGAAATATCCATGAAGCGGCGTCATCAGATGCTGCCAGGCACGGAACTATTTGCCCCGCCGTGCAAATGATCGCCAGAATGAGATTGCGAACTGTTGTCATAACGATGGTGTCCTTTTGCGTACAGGTTGTGCGTGCCACGGCTCGCATTCGTGAGGTGAGCAGGACGTTGCTCCGGGTGCTCCGCACCATCTGGATTCTGCCTCCGGCAGTCATTAGGACCCCGGTAGGCGTCATTCTCTTTTTCAATAACCCCATTTATTATCATCAACATCACGGGGTAGAAACTATAGGTCATTTATTTTCATCAACATCACGGGGTACCGGGCCGTGGCAATATTTTTGCCATTTTTTTTCAATAACATCACGGGATATACCTTCATTTTCGATATGCCACATTTCTCTCTTTCCCTGCCTTCAGAGAATCTATTAACTGTTTTAATTTCAATGACATAGATTTTCACGGATGTCGTCGTAAACAGATAACCTTCTTTATTTCTATTACATCACGGCATAGGAGGAGACGTTGTCGCGTCGGCCCTTGTGGCTTGCCCGTCCCGGCCATGACTCCTTCACGGGCAGGATGCCCGTGCCACTCCTCGGATTCTTGGCCCGGAGCGGTAAGCTCCCACGAGTGCTCCTCGGCATTCGGGATTCTGCATCCGGTGGTTATTCGGAACTCGTTACGCGTCATCGGTTTTTCAATAACTACGTTTTTTATCATCAACATCGTGGCATACGAACGATAGGTCCTTTATTATCATCAACATCGTGGGATATCGGCGATCGGACATTTTTTCTCCATTTGTTTTCAATAACATCGTGGGATTAGCCTTCATTTTTTATTCCTCCTTTTTTTCCTCGGTTCGCCGCGCGTGAATTAACTAACTCTTTTGATTTCAGTGACATATATTCTCTCATGATTTCCGCAATTCGCGGCTAAGCCCTTTCATTTCTAATACATCGTGGCTTCCTGGGGGACCTTGTAGCGCCGGCCTTTGTGGCATGGCCATCCTTGCTATCACTCCTCGCGGGCAGAATGCCCGCGGCCCCTGTCTAGCACTCAGCACCTGCCGCCAATTGTATGCTGCATCCCGTTTAATGGCGGACATCCGGCTCCTGACACCTAACACCGGACACCTATTCCCGCTGGGTGATTTCACCCCGAGACCGATCCTCATTCTGTAGGCTAGCACGTTGGCGACCAAAGTCGGGGAGCATACATACAGATTTGCTAAACATAGGAGCATTATGTCTGATCTTTTTTCCCAAATTCCTACCAGTAGGGAATTGTAGCGCGGCATGCCCCAAATTCGGACTACCTCAACCCAGGCAATCGAAGCTCTGTGAAATAATTCCAGAAGGAGCAAAAACATCTCATTCCAGGGCGCGGGGGTGCGAAGCAAACAAAACGAGTATCCTTTGCGGTCTTTGCGTCTTTGCGCCTTGGCGTGAAACTGTTTTTTTCAAGGTATCGATGGCATAGGTCGCAAGGTCGGTGTAAACTGCCAACCGCACAAACGAACAGGTTTGGTTGAAAATCGCAAATCACGGAGGGCAGCGACGATGCCGGCAGAAGAAAAGAAGGTAGAAGGGAAGAAGGTAACGGAAAAGAATGCGAACAGGATTCGTGAAAACAGCGGAGTCGCAGCGGCCTTCGCGGGAATTAATTTCATCACCGCGCCCGAAAGGGTGTTTGGGGCGAACGACCGCGTGCGGGTTGGTGTCTGTGGGATTCGTGGACAGGGCTTTGGGCACGTCGAGGAGTTTTCCCGAATGCCAAACGTGGAAGTTGCGGCTGTGTGTGATGTGGATGAAACCATCATGGCCGGGCGGCTCGCGGACATGGCGCGCATGGCCCTTCCCGCGCCCAAAACCTATGCCGACATCCGCAACCTTCTCGACGACACTTCCATCGATGCCATATCCATCGCCACACCCAACCATTGGCACAGCCTGATGGGAATTTGGGCGGTGCAAGCCGGCAAGGATGTGTACATCGAAAAGCCCTGCTGCCATTCCTTGTGGGAGGGGCAGCAATTGGTTCGGGCGGCGAAGAAACACGACCGGATCGTTCAGCATGGAACGAACAACCGCTCAGCAGGCGCCGTGATCGAGGGCGTTCAGAAAATGCGAGAGGGTTTGATCGGCGACGTCTATCTCGCCCGTGGCCTCTGCTTCAATCATCGGGATACGATTGGACGCGCTTCCGTCGAGCCGGTTCCTGCGGGTGTGAACTACGATCTCTGGACGGGACCCTCTCCGCTCCACCCCTTCACGCGCAATCGGTTTCACTATAACTGGCATTGGTTTTGGGACACGGGGAACGGCGATATTGGCAACCAGGGAGTTCACCAGATTGACGTGGCGCGTTGGGGGCTTGGAGTGAGATTCCCCAACAAGGTGTCGGCCGTGGGCGGACACTTCATGTTTGATGACGACCAGGAGACGCCCAATACTCTCAATGCCGCCTTCGAATTCAATCAGCCGGGAAGCAAGCCCAAGATCCTGGAATTTGAGGTGCGCCATTGGATGACCAATCAAGAGGCAGGCATTGGTTCCCTCGGGTTCGGGGAGGCGATTCCTGGATTCTTGGGCCCTCCCCGCAGGAATGCCTCGGGCGGGCGGCGAGGGAGAGTCTCCGGTTCCGTCGGCAATATCTTCTACGGGTCGAAAGGCTATATGGCGATGTCCAATGAGGAATTCCCTTCCTACCGCACCTGGCTGGGAGAGGAGCAGGAGCCCGGCCCCAGCGGCTCCCGCGAAGGGAACAACTGGGAAGACTTTATTCGCTGTGTGCGCAGCCGGAAGAAGGAAGAGCGGAATGCGCCCATTGAAGAGGGGTACATTTCCTGCGCCTTGATCCACTTGGCGAACACCTCATACCGGCTGGGGCGGACGCTTAACTTTGATCCGAAAACTGAACGTGTCATCGGCGACGACGAAGCAAACAAGCTCTTGGGAGGCACCTATCGGGCGCCCTATGTCATTCCGGATGTAGTCTAGTGCTCCCGGAGAACCACCTTTCGCCTGAGCGCATGGTAATCCCTTCGCTTCCACTTGCTACCGAAGTGGACCCAACTTCCTGGGAACTTTCCCAAGTGCGCCTGACCGGGAGGCGAGCGAAGTGCCCTGCAACCCCCACCTGGAGTCCACCCTACACATCCGTGCGAGCTGTGGGGCATTCACTTAGGCTCGGGCGTGTGCATGCACTTCCTGAGGCGGTCTCTGTCACCCCAAACCGATTCTGTGTGGGCGAGGATTTCGTCGGGCGTGAGCCAAAGCGGCTTCATTTTTCTTTCGTTATGCAATTTGGCCATGTCGTTAAAGTGCGGCGACTTCGGGTTCTCGGACTCACCGTAAGGAAGAAGGCTCCAAGCCTTCTTGGGATTGCTTTCCTCAACCACCAGCATGTGCCCCCAACCGTCATCGCAATGAATCGTGCCATCTTCCTGTAGCGGGCCGTCATCAGGATGTAGGACGTCAAACACACCGGTGCCATCCAGGGCAAATGTACCAGCCCGTTCGACGACGTTCACCGTACCCCAGGCGACTTCCGCCTTACCAAAGTGCCTTTCAATCCGCCCGATGGCTTCTTGCAATGCCGCGAGGGCCGCGTCCTGCTCTTCTTGTGAATCGAGGCTGATGTCGTAGCGCGAGTAGGCGAGGAAACGCGAAAACTTCGGGGATGAGAACAAGTCGCGATAGGCCTGGCCCCAGAAATAGAGGTAGGTCTGGGCGGGTGTATCGGGAGCCGAGCGCCGGTCCCATGCCTTGAGGATCTCGATGGCCCGGCGGATTCGCGGGTCGCTCGCTTCACTTTGTTTTCTTTCGAAGGCTCGAGTTAGCAAGGGAACGATGACGTCCGCGGGCACCACGTAAGTGTCGTACGCCAGAGATTTCATCTCGTCCAACGTGAACCTTTTATCCTGCGCCAGCACTTTCAGAAGCCTTTCTCCGCGCGGGTTCAGATCTTCCTGGCTGATTTCCGGTTTCGGTACAGAAATCAAGTAGTAGGGTGCGGGTTCAAGTGGGGAAAGTCCGGAGTTAACCGTGGATAGCCAGGGTGGATTATTGCAGTTTTGGATGAAGCCGGAGGGCGGATTCAGCAGTTGGGGGTATTTCTCGAGCGGAAAGTACGGACCCCACTCAGTAGCCTTTACCCAGCCGGGCACGGGCTTCCGCCAGTCGTAACCCTCCGTCCGCTGGGCGACGTTGGCGTTGTGGACCCAATAGATGTTCACCTTATCTGTATAGAGAAGGTTCCAGCGCGGCATGAGGTGTAGCGCGACCACGGCTCTAAAATCCGCAAGATTCCGGGCCTTCATGAAACGGTAAAGGTTTGTGGAGTAGTTCACGCCGTCGTAGTTGGGCAACTTCACCGCATAGGCGCGGTGTTTTTCCTTATCGAATTTGACAATGGGCCCGTGGTGCGTGTAGTAGCAGGGCAGCGTAAGGGTTTCCATCCCTTTGGGGCCTTTGATCCGGAACGTCTCATCCGCAACTTCGATCTCCCGCCACGCTCCTTCGTAGAGATACTCATGGGGGTTCTGGGGATTGAGTTTCTCCTCGTACACATCCGAAATATTGGGAGAGTTCCAGGTGGCGGACCAGGTGATCTTATCGTTGAGGCCGTCCAAAAAGAACGGGCTGCCGAACCAACTGATGCCCGCCGTGTCCAGTTTCCCGGGGGTGATGAGGTGGGCCTCGTAATTCTGGAAGCGATTGGCCCAGGGCATGTGGGTGTGTTCGACGTGGATGATGCGGCCGTCCGCCGACTTTGCTGGCGCGATGGCAAACTGATTGGAGCCCAGATTCGGGAACGAGTCCGGGAGGTCCAGGAGCTTGCTGAGCGCCTCATGGATACTATAGAAGCGCAGATATTGGCTGCGCTCCAGGGCTTCGACATCTTCCGGCGTAATACGGTCGATCCACGCCGGGACTTCCGCGCGGTGCTCTTCGATATAGGTATTCACACCCCGAGCGAAACCCGACAGAATCCCATAGACCTGGGGATCGATCTGGTCGCGGCGCTCGACCACGGTCCGCTTGGTTCGCAGCAGCCGCTGAAGATAATCGCCGTCCCAGCGGTATTCGTAGGGAATAAACCGCAGGTAGCCGTCGCCGAGCGCCTCAAAGCCCAGCACTTCCGCCCGCCGCCCTTGCGCATCGCGATACTGTAGCATCATCTTCTCGAGGTGGTCCTGAGCCTGCGCGTAACCGTAACCGAAGAACGTTGCCTCCTCGGTCTCGCCCACGATGTGGGGCACGCCGTATTCGTCGCGGTAGATGCTGACCTGATCAGCCAGCGAGTCACGCGCCTGAAGATGTAAAGTCTGGAAGAGGATTACAGAAACGAGAACGGAGGCAGATGGGTAGCCGAGGATGCGTTTCATGCTTAAACCTGTCGCGGACTCACCGAGACCTCGAATGGAATCGTGTGCTCAAGCGACTTTCCCATTTCTCGAAGAGATTTGCAATGCGTGCCGACAATTCCCCGGACCCTCTGCGGTCGTCACCAAAATAACCCCCTAACAAGAATTAGTATTCAACTGTGTGCGGCTTAGTATTATTACTCAGGATATGGCACGCCAGCCTTGGCAACCCGAATCCAGTGGTCGGTGAACTTGGCATGAGCCCCCGGAACTTCAATCTTCGGCATGTGGCAAGTGGTGCAACCGTGCTTGGCAATGGGGCATGCCAACGCCCGGGAATTGGATGGTGTGCCGTCACCGGCCGGGCCCGGGGGGTGACGATGATCCGCTTGCCATCAGAAACCGAGTAGACAGGAATGCCTCCTTCGCGACGGATTTCGTAGAGCTAGGGACCACTCCGGAAGGCAAGTCGCGGGTACTCGCGAAGGATTTCGGATTCTTCCGGCCGTTCCAAGGCTTTGGCCATAGGTGTAGTAAAGCGGACAACGATGCACGGAGGTAAAAAGACAACACGGGGCGAGTCCCTTTCTTGCTCTGATCGCGGTACGCCAAGCCAGACCTGCCTCAATCTCGCGCATCATGGCAATCTTAACTTGGTTATGATCTTTCGTCTAAATCCGTCCTTATGGGGCTATCTCTATAACCACGTTCAGTGCTCGGTAGAGGTTCCCTAGGCTCGTTTGCCCTTCTTCCGGGGAGGAGTGCAGCCGCCGGGCTACGTCTCCACCCTAACGCAACTGCGCCTACGGCTCGTCGACGTCAAACTTCTCGATGTATTCCATCTCATCCGTCTTGCCGGGCGCCTGCACCGCGATCTCAATCCTTCCCATCCGCAGGCCCGGCGAGTAGGCACTGATCGTGGCGTGGCCCGTCCGATCTGTGGCCTGAAAAGCCATCTGGGCCATGCCGGCGACGGAGTTCAAGGTCCATCCGGCCCCGTGCCCGAGCCAAGTTTGGCGAAGGAGTTCACCCGGCCCAGTGGAGGTGAAAGTGATGGGAACCTCCGCCCAAGGCACCAGCGTGCCGTTCTGGTCCACGACCCGCACTGTAATGTAGGCCAAGCTCTCCAGGTTCCCGGATTCAAGGTCGCGCGCATCCGCTTCGAGCACGAGGTGATGAGGCGCGCCTGCCGTTTGGCGCTCGTCGCTGATCTCTTTTCCCTCGTGCCGCGCCACTGCCTTGAGGGTCCCCGGCTGATACGCGACGGTCCACTCGCGTGGGGGGTGCGTGAGGCCCGCCGCGCTTGCATCGGACTTGCTTCCGAGCGACTTGCCGTTGAGGAAAAGTTCCACTTCCTGGGCGTTGCTGAAGACTCTCACGTCCCGCGCCTGCCCTTCGGCTCCCGGCCACGTCCAATGCCCCATAATGTGAATCATGGGCTTGGCGGTCCACTGGCTCTGGTAAAAGTAGTAAACGTCCTTGGGGATTCGCCATAGATCGCACATGCCGAAGCTGACGATGTGAGGGATGACGGTATCGTAGGTCTCACCCTCGTAGTCAAACTGATGCCAGATGGCGCCGCCCGCCATCCAGGGACGCAGGTTCAATTGCCGCAGATAGTCTTCGTGATTCTTGCAGGCCAGTTCTTCACTCTCCGGGCCGCCGCCGTAGATGCCGCGCCCCATGGTGGAGGCCGCGTATTCCGCCGTGAGATAAGGGCGGTTGGGAAACCGGCGATGTCGTTCGTCGGTTTCCTTGCCCACGCCCAACCCCACCACGTCCACCAGCGCTTCCATTTCCTCCCCTCGGGGTTCGTGCATGCCCACCGGCCGCGAGGGATCGAGTTGGCGATACCTCTCGGCAACCGCGGCAATCACCTTTTTCGCTACATGCTGGGGGGCGTTTACCTCACCGGCAAAACCCCAAACAATAATGCAGGGATGGTTGCGGTCGCGGCGGATCATCTCGTTCGCCATCGTCAGGCAATGGGCAATGTATTCCGGCGGATTGCCGATTTCCTTGTTGATGGGGAGTTCCTCCCACACCATCAGTCCGAGCCGGTCGGAAGCCTCCATCGTCGCCGGGTCGTGCGGGTAGTGCGAGGTCCTCCAGAAATTCGCGCCCATCGCCCGGATGATTTCCATGTCTTTCACGTGCCGCGAATTGGGGAGCGCATTCCCCATTCCCGGAAACGCCTGATGCCAGGTCGTCCCCTGCAACTGAACACGTTTCCCGTTTAGAAGTAACCCTCTTTGCGCCTCAAACTTAAACCACCGGAAGCCCAGGGGATTCTCGATCGCGTCCCACCGGCGCGACCCCTCAAGCAAGGTGCTGCGGATGCGGTAAAGTGTGGGAGAGTCCGGCGACCAGAGTTGGGGATTGGCCACGGTGCCGCCCCTCTGGGTGACCTCTCGAGCTTCGCGAGGCGGAATCTGAATGGGAAGTGACAGGCTTTTAACCAGGCCGCCGCGCGAGTCAAAAACCTCTGTCACCAGAGTCAGTTCCACGGCCTGCGGCGCTTTGTTCACTATCCGGGATTGAAACCCCAGTTCCGCTGCCTGCTCGCTCACGCTGGGGGTGGACCAGTATACGTCGGCGATGTATGCAAGTTCGGAAATGCGCAGCCAGACATCCCGATAGATCCCGCCGTAGAAGGTGTAGTCGGTCTTGACCGTGGGCGGCAGCGTATCGCGAAACAGGTTATCAACCTTCACCGTCAAGATGTTATCCAAGTCCCCAAATTTCACGTAATCGGTCACATCCATTTCAAAACTGGTGTATCCACCCTTGTGCTCGCCCACGCGTCGGCCATTGAGCCAGAACTCCGCGACGCTGCTGGCGCCTTCGAATTCAAGAAATACGGCTTTGCCGGAATACTGGCGGAGCAGCTTGAAGTGCTTTCGGTACCATCCGATCCCCCGCCAATAACCAGGCGCCTCGTCCATGGAATCATAGGCGTTCCAGGTATGGGGCAGATTGATGGCCTCCCAATCGGCGTCGTCGTATTCAGGAAGATGGGCCTCGAGAAAGCGCGATTCGACCTGGGCGGCCGCTTCGTTCTGGCGGTCGAATGAACCCAGCGCCCCGGTCCCCCGCGACTGCCGCGCAAACCTCCAGCCGCGATTGAAGTTCTCACGGATACGTGGGCTTGCTACCGGCAACGCCGTCTCCGCAGAAATGCGCGGCGGGGTAGCGCCCCCTGCCTCCGCAGTCGCTGAACGTGCGGCGAGCGGGGTCGTCGCCGGGACCGCCGCTAAGGTCTCCAGGAATTCTCTTCTGTCCATGGTCAATACCTGCCTGTTGCCAAGTAAGGGCGCAGGGCCGTTTGCCCCATCAGCGGTAGAATCGAACTCAATCCCCCTCCCCAATTCCACACCGAGGACCCACGAAACTACCAACTGACCGCGATGACCGCGTAAGTCTTCACTTCGGGAATCGTGAACGAGACGGACGAGCGCTTGGGCATGAAACTCAGCGCCCGAGGTGAATCACTATCGACCTCGTACAAGCTCACGTCCTTCGCCACTTTGCCGTCAGGAATGGCGCAAGTTACCTGTACGGACGAAATCCCCGGGGTATTCCGCGCATCATAATTAACCAGATGGATCAGTCGCCGCTCCCGTGGGACCTGCTCGACGAAATTGGCCACCAGGAAATCCGGCCCGGAAGCCTGCAAGAGCAGGGCATCGTTCGCCGCCCAGCGGACAGCCTCAACCATCTGCTCCCAGTTTTTGGGACGCTTCCAAAAACGATTGCTGATATTGAAGTACGGTTCGGCTTCCGGAACAGGCCCGTCATACTCCACCCCGGGAAGGTACACCACTCTTCCCTTCCCGACCTGGCTTCGGTGCTCAGGTCCCGCGGTCGCGACACTCTCTTCCACGTCCTCCTCGTAATCGGGAGCCGGGGGCTGACCTTCGGCCAGTCCTTTCAACCCCGGCTCGACACGCAGACGCCGCCACTCATCGTAAAGACCTGCCTGACCGATCACCACCAGACCGCCCCCGTTTTCGACATAGGCGCGAATGCTCGCCAACTGCTCGTTCGAGAGGCATTCCGAATCCGGCAGAATCAGCACCCGCAGTGTCGCGAGATCCGGCAGCGGCTCATCGAAGACCAGGCGGAAAGGCACGCGTGACTGGATCAGCGCTTGTTCCGTGAGAATCGCGCTGAGCTGTGCGCGCGCGTGGTGGTAGGTGATGGAAGCGTGCGATCGCAGCACCCCCACTGGAGCGACATCCTCAGCGCCCAGATAGAGTTCGCGGTTCTTGCGGTAAAAAGCCACGTATGGGAGCATCGCCGCCGGGATCGGCGCCGTGCCCGCGAAGCCCAGCGTCTGATCAAAAGCCAGGCACTCCGCCATGGCGACGGGGTTGTCCGCGACGTATGCCAGCAGGGTATTGTGAAAAGCGCGCGCCAGCTTGTAGCTCCGGATCTTGCTGATCAGGCGGCCGTCCGGCAGATAAACACAGGGGTTCTCTTCCTCCGTCCAGAAAACGTCCGTAGAGGTCAGCAGGCGCGCGTGGTCAATGGCATTTTCCCAGGCGCGGTTTCCGCCGGTGATACCGTGGGGATTAATTTCAATTGCCACCTGGGGATTCAGCGATCGCGCAAACTCCGCCATCTGGCGTAGCGCGTCGGCCATGACCTGGCAGCGGAAATCAATCCACTCCTGAATGGCGGGATCGAAGATGATGGCCATCTTCTGCGGCGGATTCTGGCGGTTCCACTGCGGAGGATTTATGTAATCGACATTTTCAAAGCCGAACCGCTCCTGGCGCTTTCCCGGGGAGTATTTCGCCCGCAGGAAGGCGCGAAATCCCTCCACGCACACCGGACAGTGGCAGGAATCAGGCTCCGGGTTGAGGTCGAAATTATCAAAATGGATGAAGTCCGTTTTGACTTCTTCCACGGCAAAGCGAACGATTTTCTTAAGGTAGTCCAAATATTCTTGGTGGGTAAAGCACGGGCGGTAGCGATACGACTGCTGATAACCGTAGACCAGCAGGATGGGGAGGCCGCTCACGTCACGTTGGATCCAATCCCTGGCGCGCGGTTCTTCCGCAAAAAAGGTCTCATACATCATGGTATTCCATTGGATGTAACTATCCACTTTCATGCCATAGCGATGGGCGATGGCCGCGACGCGCCGGGCGTCCTCCATTCCCGGCTTCTCCGCCGCCATGCCGAAGCCTTTGTAGAGGTGGGTGTGAAACACCTCGATGCCTTGCTCGTGGAGCGTGCGGATCAGCTTTTCACTCTGGTTCCTTTCGTAGTCCTGGCGGGCATTGAGCGATTCGCCCCCGCGACGAATCACAAAAATGTATGGCTCATGGCTTCCCCCCGCGTCGATCAGCCCCTTCGCGATCCACGAGGCGCGCGGAAGCTGCGACCGGGTACTCGCACCGATGGGCAACGGCGTCTTCAAAATTGGTCCCACGGTCACTGCCGCAGCCACGCTTCCCATAAAATCTCGGCGATTCATTTGGGCCTCCGGGTACCCTCGGTCAGGATTTCCTTTCTGGCGTCCTGAACCACGGCAGTATATACCGCAGCGGCTCGTTCTGAACCGCAATTATGCACTTAATAAATTCCATATGGATAGCAAAGGTGGTCGGGTAGACTTCTTGCCGTTGCTGAAGTACTGGCTGCCAGAAGCCTTTCACCGGGTCCGCGGATTTCAAAATTAGGGACAGGAGAAGACACATCTCTTGGAACCCTTTGCGGCCGGTGTTACCCAAAACGGAGCCTCGGAGCACACGAGA
Organism: Terriglobia bacterium; assembly: GCA_050010335.1. GTDB lineage: Bacteria > Acidobacteriota > Terriglobia > UBA7540 > UBA7540 > Bog-366. The sequence continues at coordinate 22,641 of JBEKLF010000017.1, read as the reverse complement.
GGCTGGGATTGTCAGCAAACACGTCAATACGATGTGGCCGAAGCTCTTCATGGCAATTCTCAATGGGACAGTTCTTGCCTGGCTTGCGACGGGTGATCAAGCACCGGAAAGATCCTCTTCCTCCACACCTGCCGGGCGTCCAGAAGCGAATGCGACCGTGAATGCGGCGATGGCGGCTCTACGCCAGGGCGATGATGCAATGGCCATCCCTGCTCTAAGAGAGTTCACGGCGACGGGAACATCGATGTCCTGATTATGAATCAGAGAGAACCGCCATCCCTGCTGCGCAACGAGAACCATAGCCGGAATCACTGGCTCTCGGTCAGAATCCTGGGCACGCGTTCGAACCGCTCCTCTATTGGCGCCCGCGTGACGGTGACGGCGGGTGGGAGACGGCAGATCCGTGAGGTGCTCAGCAGTTCAAGCTACATCTCGCAAAGCGACCTCCGGCAGCATTTTGAACTGGGATCAGGTAAGAAATGGATCAGATTGAAGTCCGGTGGCCCAGCGGTACAGTCGAAAGGGTGAGGAACGCCCAAGCGGACCAGTTCTTGACGTTTCAGGAAGGACGCAGCATCGTCAAGGCTGGGCGATTCCGTTGAGCCTTCGTGGGTGGAAACCGGAATTCACGCAGCACCCGCCGGTTCCGCACTCGCTCACGGCATTTCCCCTGGAGCGCGTGGAGCGGGTAACTTTCCGGAAACCGTCCCTTCAAATTTCTCGCGAGCTTCCGCCTGCAAGCGCCCTGCCTCGTTGATTTCCTTCTGGCCCTTTTCGCGCTGTCCAGTTTTCAGGTAAGCCTGGCCCAATTGGAAATGCATCTTGGCACTGTCAGGGGCGATAGCCAGTGCACGTTGGAGGTACGGTATGGCATGCTCGGGCTGGCCCTTGCGCAGGTATGCCTTGCCTATTCCGTCTAACGATTTGTAGAGCTGTGGATCAATCTTGAGGGCTTGTTGAAGGATTGCGAGGGCATCATCCAGATCGCCTTGTTCGAGATACGCCAGGCCCAGGTTCTCTGCACTCCCCGGGTCGTCGGGAGTAAGCAACATTTCATCTTTGTACTGAGCCGCTGCCTGATCCAGCTTCCCTTGCTTCTGGTAGACCACTCCGAGGTTGAAGTGGGCAAAATGCAAGTTGGGGTCAAGGGCCACGGATTTCTCTAGTTCGCCCTGGGCTAGAGAAAGTTCCTCGAGGTCGAGATGAGCCTTGCCCATCAGTAGATGCAACTGTGCCGAGTCACCGCCCACGCGGATCAATTGCTCGAAGGTCTGGGTGGATTCCGCAGTGCGCTTGAGCCTTCCATAGGCGATCCCAAGCACATATAAGAAATCCAAGTTCGTCTCTTGACTGTTGAAGAGAGGATCGAGCGTCTTGACCGTGTGCTCGAAATCATTGGTCAGGAAGTAGCTCATGCCGAGCAAATAGCGCGCCTGCGCTTGGTCGGGATCGGCATGGAGAACCCGCGTGAATGGGGGAATCGCCGCGGCAAAGTTGTTTTGGTGGTAATAGGCCAGGCCCAGGTTCAGGTCAAGCCCCGTCACTTGGGGTGCGAGTCTCTTGGCATTCTTGAAAGCCTCGATGGCGCGGTCATACTCGCTCCTTCGCATGTACACCACACCCAAATCGGCATACGCTGCCGCCGAGTGCGGGTCGATTTTGATGACGTCGCGGAAGCCTTGCTCGGCCTTCGCGTAGTCATGGGCGTTCAATGCGCGCTGAGCTTCTTCGAAGATAGTTTGAGGATTGGGCGGAGACTGCTGGCAATTGGCCGCCTCGAAAAAACACAGCGCCAGGAGCAGAGAGGCAATGCCCAGAATCGACGCTTTTTTCAAGGCTCGAAGCTCCTTCATCCACTATCATAGGGTGTCAATGGGCCACGCCGCAACCGGGTTCAAGAGTGGGACGTGGTCCGTCAAGACGCGGATTGGCGCACCACAGCGCTCCCCGCGAGTCTCAAGAATTTCACATAGTGAAATGGCAATGTCGAAACGCGAAATTTCCTATTGACTCTCCGCCTCGTGGTGGTAAAGTCCGACCGTGCCATGAGTGTGATTTCGGAACACAAATGGCCTCGATGGGCAGCGACTTTGGCGCTTATGTCGAGCGACAAAGTGGCCGCATTTTCAGATCAGCAGGCTTTTTGCCCGGGTCGCCTTTTTGCGAGACTTACAGCCCTAGGCGACGCCCCGTTCGTACATCCGGGTAATTTTTGCATCGTCATCCAATCAGATGTCATTTCCCTTACGGAAAAGGAGTGAATCCATGTCAAGTCGGCGCACTTTTATGAAGCAAACGCTGGGCGGTTCGGCAGCCCTGGCAGCCTCAGGTTTTTTCTCCTCTAGCCGCGTGCTGGGTGCTAACGATCGCATCCGGATCGGCTTGATCGGCGGAGGTGATCGCGGGCAGGAAATCTTCCATGCCGCCATTAAATGCCCCAACGTCGAAGCGGTCGGAGTGGCGGATGTCTATACTCGGCGCCTCGACGAAGTGAAAGCGATCGTTCCCACCATCAAAACCTATAAGGATTTCCGCGCCCTTCTCGACGACAAATCCATCGACGCGGTCCTGATCGCCACACCTCAGCACCTGCACGCTCTGCATTTTGTTCCCGCTCTTGAGGCGGGAAAAGACGTTTACCAGGAAAAGACGATGGCCTTCAATCCCGACCACGCGCGGCGCATGAAGAAGGCCTTCGAGAAGTCGGACCGCGTGGTTCAGGTCGGGATCCAGGCAACCAGCGCCCCAGGCTTAACCAGGATCCGGGAAATGGCCACACCGGAAAGAATGGGGTCCATAACCGCCCTGCACACTCATCACTATCGCAATGCGCCCTACGGCGGATGGACGCGCGAAATCCCGCATGATTGCGATCCTGCGCATGTGGATTGGAAGGCTTTCGAGGGCGAAACGACCGCTCCCCATTCCTTCGATCCGCAGCGCTACATCAATTGGCGCTTCTTTTGGGATTACGATGGCAGCAACGTGTACGAGAACATGGTCCACCAAGTGGGCTTCTGGTACAAGCTGATGGATTTCAAGATTCCCGACAGCGTCACCATGACGGGCGCCAACCTCCTCTCCCCCAAGATGCAGATGCCTGACACCATCGACGTCTCCATGCTGCAAGGGAAGATCCTCTTCACCTGGAATTCCATGTTTGGAAACGATTTCTACGGTGAAGGCCATGACATGCTGCTGGGGACGAAAGGAATGATCGCGCGAAATGAAGGTGACCAGGTGCGCTACCTACCCGAAGGTGGCGCGACCCGTGGCGTCGAAGCCTTTTCCTCGATTCCGGTGCAAGGGGGACAGCCGCGGGGTTACTTCGAAGCTACCCAGCAACATATGCAGAACTTCTTCGACTGTATGCGCAGCCGAAAACAACCCAGTTGCCCGTTCGAAATCGGCTACCGCTCGGCCATCGCCTGCCAAATGTCAATCGCTTCTTATCACAAGAAGCGTGCGGTTCGCTGGGACGCACAAACGGAGGACATTGTCTAACTCGCGCGTGCGAAGCTTTAGAGTGCGGCAGCTTGCTGCCGCTTTCCTTCGAGCAAGCTTGCCCGCGGGAACTTCGACGGGGAGCGCCACTCCCCGCCAGCAAGCTGGCTCGCGCAAAAGCGGCAGCAAGCTGCCGCACTCTAAAGCTTCGCACCGAATGCCCGGGGGGTAAGGAGCTTTCCGTGACATTTGAAGTTCTCCCCGATCCGTGGTGAGAAATGCGGGCCAGAGGCGATACTATACGCCGGTTGGGTGCCGCGCCGCGAGCGAGAGGAACCAGGGTGTAGCGCTCAACCCTCCCCAGCCGTCGGGACGGTGGTTGGCGACGAAAATCTTGCGCAGGGTCTCATCGTAGGGAATAAGCGCGTCCCACAGGACGCCGGGCGAGTCCTTCCAGCGGGGGTCAGGTTGGCCGCCGTCGATGCGTTGAAATTTCGCCCCCGCGATTTGCTGGTTCCACATGAAATCGCGATTGGTGGAAATCAGGCGGTCGATTTCCTCACGGGTGAATACGAGTTGGTGCTCGAAGGCGGCGACGATGCCTTCGAGGTCAATCCCGTAGTAGCCGCCGTTGGGGTGAACGCCCACCCAGTGCTTGGTCGAGCCATCCGGCTTATAGTCCCACGGCCCCGCCGGGTCCCAGTAGTCCCACACAAAGTACTTCCCGCCGTCGCGTGATTTCATGCGCGAATGCATGAGCTGCCACCACTTCTCGCAACGCTCGCGGTAGACGGGCTTCTTGGTGACATCGAACATGGAGACGAGCCAGAGGGCGATGAAATTTTCTTTGTTGTCAGGGTGGGAAAATGCCTCGGATTGCCTGCGCGCGAAGCTCTCCGTCCATTTGCCCGTGGCGGGGTCGATCCCAAAGTACTGAACCACCCAGATTCCACCCACCTGGCAGTCGTGCCAGGCATCGCGCGAATCCCACTTCTCGAAGGTCCGTTCGGCAAGGTCTAGATAGGCCTGCGCCTTACCGCCCCATTGCGCCTTCAGTGCCGGCGTCTTCAGGATTTCATCCGCCATTAGGACCATGGGGCGCAGGATCATCGCTTCGCCCAGCATGCTGTCGTAGTCAAAGCCTTCCGTCTGATCGCTGACCTTAGGCCAGCCGAGGTAACCGTCCGGCTCCTTGACGCCCCGTTTGATGCAGGAGTCCGCCCAGTCAACCAATCGCTCGATCCACTTCGAATCGTGCGTGGCGAGATAACCATAATAGAAGCCGTTGAGGAACGGGCTGACGAGCCAACCTAATTCCTCCGCCATTTCCGTATCGCAGTAACGGTTCTTGGCAGAATCCGCGAGGATGAATTTCTCCCAGCGCGCCTGCCAGTCCTTAGCGGTGGTTGGGTCGATCCATTCGGTTGGCGGTTCGGCAGAGGCCGCGCACCAAGCGCCACCACGAAGGGCGGCGACGGCGGCTGCCGCGGCAAAGGTTTGTGTAGAGATTTGCCGAAGGAATTTGCGGCGCTTCATGGCGCTCTCCTTATGAGGTCGTACGGGCAGCCCACATCGGAACGGCTGGCCCTCCCCGAAGGGGAGGACTGGAGTTCCTACATTCTGATGAGGGGCGTTACTCATGATGTTAATCTCTTGGGGCGAGGAACTCCTGTGTTTGCTCTGCGGTGAGCGGCTCGGCCGCCCCGCTCTGCGGAAAGGCCCCGCCTTTCCGTTCGTGCCCCCATTCATCCTTTTTTCGGTGAGGCTGCGCCTCACCCACTTTAAGGGCCGCGCTTTGCGATGCCTCGGCGAGGCGCAGCCTCGCCAGGAAACATAGAGGGAAAGGCCAGTCGCTCGGAAAGGCGGAGCCTTTCCGCAGAGCGGCGCGGCGGAGCCGACCAGGCGGAGAATGATTATACGCGATGGCCATCACGACAAATTTAGAAACTCCAGGCCTCCCCGGAGGGAACAAGGCAGAAACGTGCCCGATTTAAGCCAAGGCAATGCCCATTTGGACAAGTCTGAAAAAAGCTGGCCCTGGCTACTCCGGGAAGAGCAGCCAGGGCCAATATGTAATCGAACCCGCAATGCCAAACTAGAAGAGGAACTTCATTCCCAGTTGGACATTGCGCGGGTTCCATGCCGAATTGACTTCGCCATTGCCCGCGTTGTAGGTGTCGCCACCGCAGCTTCGACCGAAGGCCGGACTCTTGTCGAGATTGGGATTACCGTTGCAGCCGGTGTTGACGTATTCCCACTGCGTGTGGTTGAAGGTGTTGAAGGTTTCCAGCCGGAACTGGAGGGTGGAATGCTCGCCGTTGAACCAGGGAAACGCGAAGTCCTTGAACAGGGCGAGGTCCCAGTTATTGCGGCCGGGACCGGTGAGGGGGTTGCGACTCAGATATCCGAACATGCCGGGCTCACCGTTGGCGAGGAGCTGGGACTGGTTAGGCTCCGCAACTGTGGACGGGTCAAACCATCGGGTTATTGGACCGTACGTAGGATCGTTGTAGATACTCTTCGAGATTTTGAGAGGGCCGACGGGGTTGCAATCGTAAGATCCGCCGATCCCCGTGTTGAATCCCTTCACGCCGCAGCCATAGAAGCCTGTGGGGGGTCCGGTCATCAGCGCGGTGATGCCGCTCACCTGCCATCCTCCCACCGACTGCCGGACGTAAGAATGGGGGGAATGCTTGAAGAACGGCAGATTGTAGATGTAATTCACGCTGAGGACCTGAGTGCGGTTAAGGTCGGCAGTTGCCTTCCACCGTCTCATGTCGTAATTCTCATCCACGGTGCTCATGTTATATGCCGTGGTGGAATTATCGATCATGTGGGACCACGTGTAAGCACCTTGCAGGGTGAGGCCGTAGCCGGTGGTGTGACGGAAGTTTGCCTGCAAAGCATTATAGCTGGACACGCCCGTGAATTGCTTTTGCCGAATATTGCCGAATCCCTGGTAGGGGCGAAAGTAGTCGGTGTCCCCGGAATTTGCCATGAGATCAGCCTGGACATTGCAGTTGGCATTGGCGTCGCAGTTGGTATTGCCCGCCTGCAAGAGTGCCGGAACATTCATGGTCGGCGCCACAGGGATGGGAATTTGGTTCATGTTGCGATTGGTATCCAGGTGCCGTCCCGCCGTGCCGACGTAAGCCACGCTCAAGATGTTGTTCCCCTTGAACTCGTGTTGAACATCGAGATTGTATTGGCTTACAGCCGGATTTTTCTGGAAATAGGGAATCGACTGGAGGTCAGCCGGGCTGACACCAGCAAAACCACCGCTGTTAAGACTGTTGTATCCGGCGATGTTGTACTTCGTGGGAGCGAGCGTGGTGGGGGCGTTGCCCTCCAGCCCGATCACGTTCGCATCATTGCCATTCCCGGGTTCGTAGTAAATACCGAATCCGCCGCGTATGGAGGTTTTTCCGGAACCCGTAGGATCATAGGCAAAACCAAAGCGGGGTCCGATGTTCCATTTGTAGGGAACCTGGCAGCCTTTCGCCACAGGCGCCGCGCCGCATTCCACCAAGCCATTGCCAAAATTGGTGAAGTCGTTGACCTGGCCGGTTGCGGGATTAGCATGCAGGAGGAAATCTGGCCCCAGCACGGCGGCGGCGGCGGGATTGTAGAGGGCAGGAATGAAGCTCGAGTCGACGGTCGGATGGGTGACGTCATGGGGAGGAATCAACAGGTAGTAGCGGACGCCGTAGTTGATCGTCAACCGGCGCGTGACTTTCCAGTCGTCCTGGATGTAGGGTTCAAAGTCGGTGCGCCGCCAGTGTCCCACGCCGTAGCCTCCGACATAGTTACCGTGATTGTTGAAAGTTCCCTCATCGTAACTTTGGATGTTGCCCAGGAACATGTCAGCAAGGGCATTCCCGGTGGTCAGGGGGCCGGAGTTGGCAAAGTTGTAATACCCCTGGACCTCGGTCCCGAATTGTTCCGTCAATTGGAATTTCTCCAGGAAGAAACCGGTCTTGACGGTGTGCTTCCCATGAACCCAGGCGAGGTTATCGCGATAAGTGTAAACGGGCTCGGCATCGTAGGGTCCGCGGTAGTTGCCATTGTCAGAATAGAAACCGAAAGGCCCGCCACCACTCACACTGACTCCCGGCATCAGCTTAACCGCCGCATTGGCGGGGAAAAACGTGCTGGCACTCCAATCGGAGGGCTTCATCACCGACTTCGCGATACTTCCCGGACCAGCCAAGACAGCGATGAAATGGGGAGTATCCGTATAGCTCATGACAAATTCGTTCATCAGCGTGGGGCTGAGGTTGTAGTTGAAGTGCGCAACCGTTTGCCGGGCGGGGACAATATAGTTGGTCGCCGTCGTATCGTAGCTGTTTCCCGACCAGAGGGCGGGCACCGTCTCCTTGACCCAGGAATCATCGGTGAAGCGCACGAACAACGTGGCTTTGTCGCTGAGGTTCTGGTCAACGCGGATCAGGTCCTCGCTGAAATTCGTCGGCACCTTGTGGGCGGCAACGTATCCAACGGGACCGCTGTTGGGTAAGGGCACATAAGCATTCAGAAAAGCCGCCGCGTCGCCGTTTACAGGTGTTACCTGGTCCACCTGAGTGGGTGCACCATTGACCATGACTGTTGGCAAGATGCAGTTCCCGGGGCCAAAGTATTGCGGGTACTGGCCCGGGCCGTTGCCCCCAAGATAGGACCCCGACTTTGGGTCGCACTCACTAAAATCGCCTTGCCGCATCTTCAGGGTTGGAGCTTGAGCAGATATTAGCGTTGCCGCGCGGTATCTCGCCCATTCCTGCGACCAGAAGAAGAACGTTTTCGTTTTATGGGTGTTGTAGAGTTTGGGAATGAAGAAAGGCCCACCCAAGGTGTAACCGAACATGTTCCACTGGAGAGGCGTTTTGGGGGCATTACCTCCCGTAGGTGCAATCTCTTGGTTCGCAAAGAAGTCGTTGGCATCGAAGGCCTGATTGCGGACGAATTCGTGGGCGCCGCCGTGGAATTCCTTCGTGCCGCCCTTCGTTACCATTTCAATCAGAGCGCCAGCATGCTGACCCACGTCCGCGCCGTAGTTGGAGGTGGAAATGCGGAACTCCGCGATGGTATCAAGCGCCGGAGTGACCGCGCCGCCATTGGATTGCGAGCTTTCCTGGGCGTTGTTTCCGCCGTCGTATTCCAATTGGCTGTATTCGTTCCGATTGCCGTTGAAGGAAACCGTCACCTCACCGCCCGCGTGACCCAGTTGCATGGCGGAGTCTTGACCATTGCCAATGGCGGCGCCGGGGATGAGGAATTCCAGCCCCATCACGTTGTTGCCATTCAGCGCGAGGTTTTGGATTTGTTTGGAGGTCACCACGTCGGAAACCGTCGCATTCTCAGTTTCCACTTTGGCGACGTTCCCGGTGACTTTGATCTCCTGGGTGATTTGTCCCACCGTCAGAGCGAGGTCGACCCGCTGAGTTTGGCCCGCGGTCAGAGTGATTCCCGAGCGCTCAAGCTTCTGGAAGCCTGACACCTCGACCGTGACCACGTAGTTGCCGATCGGAATTCTTACCGCCGTGTACTCTCCCGCTGAATCGGAGGCCACGTCGCGCACGAATCCGCGATCGGGGTTCGCTACCGTTACCTTGGCGCCCGGCACAATGGCGCCGGTTGAATCCGTTACGGTGCCCACGATGGTGGCCGTGTCTTGGGCCCACATCGCCACCGGCAACAAAATCAGGATTGCTGATAGGAGCAGGGCGGCCTTTCGAGCGCCGTCTGCCAGAGAGAAAGACTGGCGAGAAGACTCGCATCGCCGAAATGCATGTTCCATGAATCATTCTCCTTTATATTGTCCAAACCGACGCTTGATTCGCAAACGACCGAAAGCGGCCGTCAAGTGGTGCAGAAAAACCGATGCCTGTGATCGTGCTACCCGCTTCCGCCTTGGCAAATGGACGACTCTTTCTAGGGCGGTTGCTATTGCGGGGAACGATCCCCGCGTCCATGTATGCATCACTTTTATGTTTCATAAAGCGTTTTGTCAAGCGAAATTCTCAGTGATTTCATATTGTAAAATTTCTTTTATACGTGTAATATGCCCACTCGTAGAGCAAATTGTTTAAATGGTTTCATTATGCAAAATAGCGAGCAGGTCAGCTTAAATGAGCAGCATGGCCATTAAGGAGAACTATGCGCGGACCTAGAAAATCCAAACCGGTGGGAGTTCTTACCAAGGCGCTCCGCATCGTTGATTTGCTTCGGGACGCCCACTCCCCCGTTTCTCTGCACGAAATCAGCACCCAGGCCGGAATCAATAAAAGCACGGCGCTACGCCTTCTTGCTCACCTGGAGACAGAAAAATACCTCCGGCGAGATGAAAAAGGCGGGTACAGTCTGGGGTCCAAGCTCCTGCAAATGGGAAGCGACTACAACGTGCAAGCACCGCTGCGGGAGATGGCCCGAGAGTCGCTTTGGGAGCTCTGGAGGGTCACCCAGGAAACGGTGAACCTGGCGGTGCTTGACGGCGTGGATGTAGTCTATATCGATTGTCTCGAGAGCCCGCATGATTTTCGCCTGGTCAGCAATAGCGGCATGAGGGCGGTCCTTCACCGGACGGCTCTGGGCAAAGCGCTCCTGGCGTTCCAGCCTCCGGAACACCGCGAACGGCTGATCAAATCGCTGCGTTTCCAGGCGTTCACACCGAACACCCTGACTTCCGCCTTCGCGTTGTCCCGGGAACTTGTCGCGATCCGCCAAGCTAGTTACGCCGTGGACAATGAGGAAAGCGTCTTGGGTCTGCGCTGCATCGCCGCCCCCATTCTTGACAAGAAGGGAATCGCGGTCGCGGCGATCAGTATCTCAGGACCCGCCAGCCGGATCACGCCGCAGAAAACCGCCGCGCTGGGGAAAGCCGTGAAGACCGCCGCGTACGAAGTTTCCGAGCGGATTGTTTCCCAGCCGGCCGTGGCTTAGGGTCAAAAACGGTAAGACCCGGACATTGTTCCCAAGGGGGGCAATATTGCCGGGGTGCCCGATTTCGGAGTGCGGGAGCTCGCTCCCGCTTTTTCTACCGCTGACTCGTCAGCGGTATGCGTGACGCCGCGACGAGTCGCGACGAGGGAAAGCGGCGACGAGTCGCCGCACTCCAAAATCAGATATCGGAAGTGGCGACGGTGTAATTATCCACAACCTGAACCTTGTCAATCTTCATTCCCATCACTGTCTTGTACATCGAGGTGTCCGCCTCGCGCTCGAACCACCCCGCCGAGCACCAGGGATAGAGAGAGGGCTCCGGCACCAAGCCGTGATGAACTGCGTTTTTGTGTACATAACCAAGGCGGGCAAGGTAGGACCGCTCGAAGGTCAATTCCTTATCCCAATATTGATACCAAACGTGACGCCCCGCCGCGTTATCCCAGCGATTGCTTTCGATTGCCGTAGATCCGTGAAGGTGCCGCATCAGTTGGACGAGCGTTCCGCCCTTTGGTGATGATAACGCCACGAGGTGATAATGGTTGGGGAAGACCGCCCAAGCCTGAAGCTGCCATGAGTATTTCTCCGCGAGTTCCAGAAGCATGCCGCAGAGGTAGCCCAATCGGTCAGCCCCCCGGAAGAAAGGTTCTTTCAGGTACGTTCCCCCGGTAACCATATAGGTGCTCCCCGGAGTGAAACGATGCAACGGGCTGTGTGGCCAATCTCTCATTTTGGACCTTTCGTGATGTACTTTTTCGGAGTGCGGGAGCTCGCTCCCGCTTTTTCTACCGCTGACTCGTCAGCGGTATGCCTGACGCCGCGACCAGTCGTGGCGTACAAAAGCGGCGACGAGTCGCCGCACTCCAAACGGCGAGTTCGCATCACCGCATTGAGAAGCGCCACCACCAGCAACTTGCGCAGGCGCATGGTACCAGATTTCGGAGTGCGGGAGCTTGCTCCCGCTCTTTCTACCGCTGACTCGTCAGCGGTGGGGGTTGCGCCGCGACGAGTCGCGGCGAGCAAAAGCGGCGACGAGTCGCCGCACTCCGAAAGTTTCGGGCTGCCTCACCACACCGCTTGCTCATCCACAATCGGTAGATCAACGGGGGAATTTTGTTTTGCGGACTGGTACATGGCCAGTGCCCACTCGAGCGTTGCGCGCACGCTCGCGAGCGTGATCATCGGCTCACATCCGGCTTCAATGGCACGCACCATGTCTTCAATGACGGCTTGATGGTCGAGAAATCCCAGGTCGGCTGCACCCCGCGCCCCGGTCGCGGCCGTGGCGCTTCCCAAACGGCGAATCTCCTCGTCCTGCGGCCGCTCATCCTGGAACTTCCAGGTGTCCATGCGCTCACCCACCAAGACAGCCGTGCCTCTTTCGCCGTTCACCTCGATGCGAACGTCGGTTCCGGGCCATAGCGCCGTGGAAGCCTCCACCACGCCCTGCCCGCCGTTCTGGTAGGCCACAAAAGCCAGGGTAGTATCTTCCAGTGCTATTCCCGGATGTGCGAGGTTGGTCATTTGCGCGTGGACGCGCTTGACCGGGCCCACCAGGTATTGCAACAAATCAATGTAATGGAACGCCTGTTGAATGGTCACGCCCGCCCCGGAGCGGCGCGATGAGCGCCACGCGTCCATCCGATAGTAGTCCGGGGGACGAAACCATTTCATGTACGTATCGGCATGGTAGATCTTCCCAAAACGCCCCTCGCTAATAGCGCCCCTGATCGCCTGGACGGACCGCCGGGTGCGGCATTGGAGCACGACGCCGATCTTGACGCCGGCGGTGGCGCAAGCCTCTTTCATGGTATCCATCTCGGCAAGAGACATGGCCGGTGGCTTCTCCACCAGGATATGCTTGCCGGCGCGGGCGGCTTGCAGCACGGCGTCGGTATGCAGATGGTTGGGGGTCAGGATGTTGACAACTTGAATCTCCGGGTCGGCGAGCATCTCGGCCAGGGTGGTGTATCCCTTGCAACTGAACTCCCCCGTGAATTTTGCCAGGCGAGCCGTGTCCGTATCCGCAGCCGCAATCAGGCGAGCCACGCTCGAGGCCTGAATGGCTTTCGCGTGGAAGGGAGCGATGAGCCCCGTCCCCAGTAATCCGAAACCCGTGCGCGAGTCGTTTGGCATACCTTCCTCACTCCGGAATCAGCAGCACCTTTAACTCTCTCAGCGCTTCGATGCCCTCAAAAGCACTGCTCCATTCCCTCAGTGGCAGGCGGCGGGAAATGACTCCACCGGCGGGCAACTGGCCACTCGCTATCAAGTGAATGGTTCGATCCCAGCTCGTGTAGCTGGTCGAAAGGTTGAAGATCACGTCGCACACCTTGAAGGCCGCCTTGTCCCACGGGAAGGGGATCGTGTCCTTGCCGGTCAGGCCGATCACACAGATGCGGCCCTTCTTGCGGATAAGGTCTACGGCCGAGGCGATTGCGGCCGCGGCGCCGCTGCACTCGATGACGAGATCCGCCCCCATCCCCGCGGTAAGCTCGCGAACCACATCGCCGGGATTCACCTGCGCCACATTGATCACGTTTTTAAAACCCAGTTCGCGGGCTTTCTTCAAACGGAAAGCCTCGTCCGCGGGAGTCCCCACAATCACCACATCGCGGGCGCCGGCGGCCCGGGCCGTCAGCGCCGACAGCAGGCCAATCGGGCCCGGTCCCAGCACCACAACGAAGTCCCCGGCCGAGACCCTGGCGCGTTCGACCACGTCATGCACGGTGTTGGCGGTGGGTTCAACGAGCGCGGCCAAGTCATAGCTCATCGAGTCCGGGATTCGGTGTAAGAGGTGCTCCGGCATTTTGAGGAACTTCGTAAACGCGCCGTCGATGCCCCAACCGGGCGAACGCTTCAGAGCGCAGATTTGAATATTCCCTGTCCGGCATAAGTAACAATGCCCGCAGGCGCGCGTGTGGGGCTCGCCCACCACACGGTCACCGACTTTGAACAGCCCGGTTTCCGGCCCCGCCGCGACGATTTCGCCGGAGAATTCGTGCCCCATGATCACCGGCGGCCAATAGGGGAATTGATCGTGCCATACGTGGATATCCGTCCCGCAGATGCCGCAGGCTTTCACTTCAATCAGCACCTCACCCGCGCCGGGCGAGGGCTCGGGGGCGTCACGGAGCTCAATAAAGCCGGACCCTTTTTGAGTTTTCACCAGAGCTTGCATCATTCTCCTCGGCCACACCAGGTTTGGAGGAAGCCCATCAGGATGGCCGCCCCTTCGCTGATTTCGTCCCAACCGATTTGTTCTTCGTTCGTGTGGGCAAAACGCAGGCTGCCCGGGCCGAAGACTACGGTGGAAATATGGAGCTGGTTATTATAGAACCAGGAATCGCAGGAAGCGGTCATGGCGCTGACCTCGCCCGCCGCTCCGTTTTCGCGGCAACATGCCTGCAAGCGGGTAACCAGGGGGTGTCCAGGGTCGAGCACGTGGGAGTCGTGCCGGTACATGAATTCAAGCTGGAAGTGTTCCCGCAGCCAGGGATCTCCACTGTCAAGTAGAGCTTGGCGCATCTCCTCCATGACCTGGTAGCGGGTTTTATTGGGGAGAAGGCCCAGCACGCCCTCGACGGCAGCACGCGCCGGAGCCGTGGCCGGCCAGTCCCCCGCCGCGAGTTTCCCAAAGGTGATGGGCATGGGGTTGAGAAACTGGTCAAAGAGCGCGATGCCGCGGGAGGCAGCCAGCAAGCGGTCGTGATACTGTTCGAGAATCTCCATGGCGCGAATGACCATTTTCAGTGCGCTCACGGTATCGCCCGCGCGGCCGCTGTGGCCGGGCCGGCCGGTGCAGATCACGCGAAACCAGACCGCTCCGCGCACCGAAGAGAGAATGCGGAGTTCGGTGGGCTCCATCACAATGCAGCCGTCCGCGCGTTGGCCGGCTCGCACCATGGCCAGCGTGCCGTTGCCGCCCACCTCTTCTTCCACCACCAGGTGCGCCAGGACGTCACCCTGTAGCTTCAGCCCCAGCCGCCTTGCGGCCAGCAGCGCGGTGTAAATCGTGGCCACCTGTCCCTTGGCATCGCAGGCGCCGCGTCCATAAACGCGCTGGGCCTCCACGCGCGGTTCAAAAGCATGAGGCTGCCCTTCCGACGCCGGCACCACATCGAGATGAGTGTTGAAGAGCAGGGATTGCCCGCCACCCGTTCCGGCCACACGCAGACGCAGATTTGAACGCCCCTCGTACTGAAGCCCGGGCACGGGATCAGCGTAGTCCTCATCGTCACGAAGTGAGTTCGAGAGTGGGACGCGCTCCACCTCCGCTACTTCCGCAAAGCGCGCGGCGGCGCAATCAACCGCTTCCGCTTCCTGGCCGGAGAGAGAGCGGAAGCGAATGAGATCGCAAAGAAACTGTACGGCGTCAGCCCGGACGGCTTCGACCGCGGCGCGGATTTCCGGTGGGGAGAATTGATTCATAGGAGGGAAAGCGCCTTGGCAAAGATGTCCAAACTCTCGTGGGCTTCAACTTCGGAAATCACCAGCGGCGGAGCCACGCGGATCACGTTTCCGAAAACGCCGACGGAACCAATCAGCAGGCCGTTCTGGGCGGCCAGGTCGATCAATTTGCGGGTGAGATCGGGCGCAGGCTCCTTCGTCGCCTTATCCTTGACCAGCTCAACGCCCATCACCAGCCCCATGCCGCGAACATCCCCCACAAAAGGAGACTTCTCCTGCATTTCATGCAAACGAGACTTCATCAATTTGCCGATGCACAGGGCGTTTTCCTCCAGATGTTCACGCTTCATAATATCTACCACGGTAATGACCGCGGCGCTCGCGAGCGGATTGCCGCCCATGGTGCTGCTCATTTCGCCTGGACCCAATGTTCCAATAACCTCGCCACGCGCTGCAATCGCCGAGGCCGGAACACCACTGCCAATTCCCTTGCCAATAGTGACCAGGTCGGGAGTCAATCCCTCCCACTCCATCGCCCAGAATTTCCCGGTGCGGCCGTAAGAGGACTGCACTTCGTCGAGCGTGAACAGCAGTCCGCGGCCCCGTAGCCATTGCTCCAGCCGTTTCAACCAGCCTTCCGGGGGAAAGATGAAACCCGCCGCCCCCAAGTAGGGTTCAACGATTAACCCCGCCAGGCTGCCCGTGCTGTTGGCGCGCACGGCGTCTTCAATATAATCGAGGCACAGCATGTCGCAGGTAGCAGGGTCAGCGCGGAACGGGCAGCGATAGCAATTAGGGAAAGGCACACGAATAGAGCCGGGCATAGTGGGGCCATAGCCCTTCTTGGGGCCCGCCAACCCTCCTGCACTCGCGGCGGCGTATGTGCGGCCGTGGAAACCACCATAGAAACTGATAATTTCAAACTTGCCGGTCTTCCGCTTCATGATGCGGATGGCCCCTTCCGTCACCTCGCTGCCGGTGCTTAGGAAAAAACACTTGTCCAGGTGCGGCGGCAAGACGGAAATCAGCTTTTCCGCAGCTTCCACGCGCCCGGGATGCAGGCACTCGTAATTGTTCAGGAGCTTGGCGGCCGCCGCTTGTACGGCCTTGACCAGATCTGGATGGCAGTGCCCGACGTTGGTCACCAGAACTCCCGAGGTCCAATCGATGAACGTATTGCCGTCAACGTCGGTCACGACCACGCCGGAAGCGTGGTCCCATGCGACCTTTGCCTGGTAACCCGCGCATTGCGCCTCTACGCGCTCCCAGCGAGCGAACAATTCCTGGGACCTGGGGCCGGGTAAGGGTCCCTTCACCGCGGTTACCTGCTTGTTCACCGTGTTCATCTTATTCCTCTCAAGTTCCTTTCAAGCCACGCCGTTGGCAATGTAGCGTGGGGGCTTGCCGGACAGGAACCGGTCGATCTCCAGCACAATCAACTCGCGGATGCGGCGGCCGGAGTCCTCCGAATACCAGGAAAGGTGCGGCGTCAAAATCGCGTTGGGCAGGCCGAAAAGCGGGAAGTCGGGGCGTGGCGGCTCGACCTCAAAGACGTCAATTCCCGCGCCCGCGATCACACCGTTGCGCAGAGCTTCGGCCAGCGCTTGCACGTCCACCATCGGCCCGCGCGCCGTGTTGACGAGATACGCGGTAGGTTTCATCATTCCGAGGGTGCGGGCGTTCACCAAGTGCCGCGTCTCCGCGGTCAGGGGGGTGTGGATGGTGACATAGTCGGAGTTGCGGAATACGGTTTCCTGGTCCACCACCTCAATCCCCAATTCGCGCTTCTGCTCCTCGGAGAGATACGGATCGCAGATCAGAAAGTTGAATCCGAACGATTTCAATTTGCGATAGACCAGAGACCCGATACGCCCGCATCCAATAATGCCGAGGGTCTTCCCGGCCATCAGGAACATGGGGACAACATCGGCAAAATCCCAGGACCCTTGGGCCGAAGAAGCGTCGAGCACCCGGCGACTAGCAACCAACTTGCGGCCGCACGCGAGCAGAAGGGCAATGGCCTGCTCGGCGACTTCTTCCGCGCAGTAGTCGGGAATGTAACAGAGCGGAATGCCCACTTTGTTGAGAGCCTTCACATCAACGTTGTCATAACCGACGCCGTGACGGATGACGAGGCGACATTTTTCCCACTGGGAAATCACCTCCGTCGTAATCGGCACCATATTGACGATCACAAGGTCGGCGTCGCGGGTCGCAGTGATGACATCTTGACTCGCCGCGAACTTGAGCTGATGAGTCTGGAAGTCCACGCCGCGGCGGGCCATTTCCTTGGCTTCCCAATCGAGCTCGGGCTCAATAAAATCCGTAACCACAACTTTTACATTGTTCATAGTTTTTACAATCCGCCAGCCACTCCCAAGATGACGAAATGCCTTGCGTGTTCGCGAATCAGCGCCCCATCGTCTGGGCTGCGAGTTGAAACAACAAAACCGAGATCATCTTCCAACCGAGTCAACGGTGATACCCTGCGAAATCTATGTCTGCTCGACTGGGCAAGTCAAGGACATATTTCAAGTAGCGATATGTGCATTTCACATACTGGAACGTTTTTCTGGACCCCTGCTGGCTGCGTGGCCCGGCCCACTGCGGTAAGGCGAGATAAAACGCGCCCTACGGCACCTGGCTGAGCCGTAGCCAACTTCTTTGTCCCCTTGGAAAGCATAGCAGTGTACATTGTTGCGGGGGGGAGATCCCATGAAACGACTTATTGCAGGCATCATGATTTCACTTTTGATATCCGTGGTTGGCGCCCATGCCGGCAAGCGGATGTACGAAGTAGGGACTGTTTATATTTTTCTTGCTTCGACGAGCAGCGAACAGATCGTCCGCGATCTGGAAACCATCGCTGCGACCGGCATCAACACGATCGAAATCTGCCCGTCTTTTCTACTGACGCCTGGAAACCCCAAGCCGGACTTCTCCAAGACTGATCTCATTCTGAAGACCGCAGAGCGCTTGGGCCTTCGCGTCATGCCCACGGTTTTCTGGAGTGGTCTGCTTCCAGATTATGCTGAGTCAAAATGGCCGGATCGGTTCTCGCCTATCATTGACGGCGTGGGTCGCGAGGCAAGGCTCTCCTATGCCGACCCGGAAGTCATGCGTCTGATCGACGAATACTCCATCCTAACCGTCCAACACTTTAAGGATTTCCCTTCCGTGATTGCCTATAACATCTGGGACGAACCCCACATGGAGGGGTTCTCCTTATCCGCGGGGGAACGGCAAAGGGGAGGTGGTGATGCTCACTTCGACCGATGGTTCGAGGAATGGGGAGTCGAAAAGTATGGAAGCCCCGCCGCCTGGTACCTTCAGTGGAACGACCAGTTGCTGAACCAGGAGTATGCGGGATTTGATCGCCCACTATTCTACTGGTATGCGACCGGCCACGTTCTGCAACATCTGAACGAGTTGGTGAAATCCATCGACCCGGTGCATCCCACCCGGACCCATAACGTGGGTAGTACCGTGACCAACGGAGGAGTAAGCATTTATTCCCAGGATGACTGGACGATGTCGAAATTCGTCGACGAATATGGGCTGTCCTATTATCCCGATATCCCCACGCGCAGCGCCGAAAGTGATCCTGCACAGCTCGCGAAAGCAAAGGCCATGTGGGACACGCCATGGATGACCAGCCTGGAACTGACCTCAGTCCACGACGCAGCCGCGGCGGTCGGCAAGCCTTTCGTAGTGCCGGAAGTGCAGACGGCCCCCCAGACTGGTTTCACCCGCTACGGCGATGAGCCGGGAACTGTTTTTGACTACAACCGGATTCACATGCTGGTTTGGCAACTTGCTGCGCATGATGGCAAGGCAACGTACTTCTGGCAGTGGCTTCCGCACATGGACGAGTGGCAAGGCTTCGGCCGCGGGCTCGCCGCCACCGACGGCAGCCCCACCGACCGCGCTGTGGCCGCGGGCGACGCTGCGCGGGCACTGAATTCGGACCCCGGCCTTTTCCTGGATAGTAAGCCGCTGGCTCCACAGGTGGCCGTGGTCTACGACGTGGTGGGAGACCTGAAGGCCAAAGTGCAAGGCGGCGATTGGGACTCATTCACAGCCAGGAACCTCATGGGGATCTACCGCGCGTTGTGGAACGACCAAGTGCGCATCAACGTCCTGGATGGACGTCAATTGACGGCCGACAGCCTCAAGCCCTACAAGCTGGTCATTTTCCCCTTCTACCTGTGTCTCCGAAAGAATGTGGCGGAAGCCATCGAAACCTACGTGGCGGGTGGCGGGACGGTGCTCGCGGACGCCCGATTCGGGATCATCAACGAACTCGACCGGGGTTATAGGGTCAACCCCGGGCTGGGCATGGAAAAGCTGTTCGGAGCGCGGCGGCACGACCTTTTCGCCAGTCACAACCCGTGGGAAATCCGCGTTACGCAGCCGACAGGATTGCGGAATGGAATTAGCCTGCCGAGCCACTTGATGGGCCGGGTGTTTCGAGAAGAATTGCAACTCGAGAAAGATAGCGAAGGCGAAGTTGTAGCAGTCTTCGAGAAAACCGGGACGCCCGCCGTGGTGGTACGCCGCACGGGCAAAGGGCAGACCATCCTTCTGGGCTTTTCGCTCGGTATACCTCTGCTCGAAAACAATGATTCCGGCGCCGCGGCACTGCTGAGAGCAGTCTGCCAATCCGCCGGGGTGAAGCCCCCCATCCAGATTGCGACTGCAGGCAACGGCGGACCCGTGGAAGCCGTGGTGCATTCGCGTGGCCGTGAGGATGAACGGCTCGTTTACGTGCTGAATTGGGGACACCGCCCGGCGAACATCACCGCGGAAATACCCTGGTCTGGGCATGCGCGTTTGCAGGGGAAAGACATGGTCTCCGGCCATGCCGTGTTGGTCGAGCACAAGGAGAATCGGGTGGCCTTTAGCTTAACCCTTCCTCCCGACCATGCGGCGGCCGTGCATATCCAACCCTGACCCGGATTTCTCACAACGGGTTTGGAAGGGCGGGAAGGCGCGACCCCTCATCCGGCCACCTTTTCCCCCGAGAGAAGGTTATGAACCGATGCGGGTGAGCTTCCCTTAAGAAGGAGAAAGGAGTACCGAGAGGTGAAACGACGTACGTTTCTCGGATTGACGGGAGCAGCGGCTTTGCATTTTGGGCTCGCGCGGGCAGGATGTGCCCCGAGTGTAAGTGGACAGCGCAGCGGGGCGGCATCGCCTGCGGAATTGCGGTTGGCGGGCATGACCCTTGCGGAGTTGCGCCAAAGACTGCACGACCAGCTTTTCCAGGTTCTTCTGCCCTTCTGGGACAAGCACGGGATCGACCACGAATATGGTGGCCTCATGTGCAGTCTGGACTACGACGGCACCCTTCTCGATACGGGCAAGAACCTCTGGTTTCTGGGACGGGCCATTTGGGTATACAGTTTCCTGTATAACCATTTTGGTAATAACCCCCAGTTCTTGGACGTGGCGAAAAAGACCAAGGAATTTGTGTTCAAGTACGCGCGCCAAAGTGACGGCTGGTGGGCGGAGGGGTTGTCGCGGGAGGGGAATGTACTGAGGCCGTACAGCGGCGATACAGAAGGCATGTATCACCTCGCCGAAGGCCTCCACGAATACGCCACGGCAAGCGGAGATGACCATTCCCGTGAAGCCTCCTACGCGCTTCTGAAGAAGCTCTTCCAGGACTTCGACAGCCCTGCTTTCCGGTACCGGGGAGCGGATTTCCCCTATCTGTGGGGCAGCCAGCGGGCCATACGGCCCCAGGGGCTGTGGTTTCTGAATCTCACCGTCGCCACCCAAATGCTCGCGCGGGGAAACGATCCGGAAATCGCCGCGATCGTTGACCACTCCTTGGACGCGATCATGAATAGACATTACAACCTCGACATCGGTCTGAATACGGAAATGTTGTATTACGATTTCACCAGGCCGGAAGAGGAAGCGCAGAAGTCGCGCTTCGCCCATTCGGTCGAAGCCCTTTGGATGGTCATGGACGAAGCGAACCGCCGCCAGGATGCGGCCCTCTGGAAAACCTGCGCCGAGCGAATCCACCACCATCTCAATGTCGGTTGGGACTACATCTACGGAGGGCTCTCCCAGTGGATCAATGTGGATCACCCCTCTTATCAATGGCCGGTGGAGACCCCGCCCGGCACCCATCAACAATTACATTTCGTTGGTGAGTATGAATACATGAAGTGCCTGTGGTGCCAAAATGAAGTACTCGTTGCAACCCTGAATGTACTGGAGCGAACGGAGGCGGAATGGGCGGCGGAGTACTTCGGAATGGCATGCCAGATTGTCAACGAGAAGTTCTGTCAGACGAAGCGCGGTTATCCCGCCGGGTACATGTTATTCGCCGGCCGCCGGATGACCTTGCAGCCTCACGTCGGCCGCCAGGACAACTATCATCCGATCCGCCAACTGATGTTGAATATCCTGACGCTCGACAGGATGATCGCACGCAGGGCGGCTCCCCACCGGGCAGCACCCGATGGCGGGATGGGTGCCCCGAGTACCGGCCACTGACCCTCTCGAGCAGAGCGAAGGTCGGAGAAAGATCGACCTCGCAGGGAGGCCGGGATTTGGTTTGCTGTAGGGTGTCGGGATTGATTTCAAGGCTTGGGGGCAGGGGGCGTGTTTTGCGGGGACGAGGTGGCAGCGGTTACGCCGTTCTTGAGCATCCTCTCGGAAGTCTCGCGGGCAACGGCGGCGTATTGCCCATTCGGTTCGAGACGCAGATAGATTTGGAATTCTGCCAAGGCCTTGTCGTTGGCCTCGGTCCTCAGGTAAGCGGTCGCGAGCTTAATGTGAAACTTCGCAGGCATCTCCGGGTGCAGGGACTGCGCCTGGATATAATCCTGCACGGCCTCCGGGTATTTCTGCATTCCGTAGTGGGCTTGTCCCATCTGATAGCGGAATAGCCAAGCCTGCGGCGAAAGTCGCAACCCCTGATTCAGAATGCTCTCCCCTTCCACAAACTTCTTTTCGACGATGTAAAGCTGCGCAAGCTCAGAAAAGGAATCCAGAAAGCTTCCATCGCATTGAATGGCCTTCTTGAAACGGGCCTCGGCGCTATCCGTTTTGCGGTCGTGAAGATCCACTTGAGCCAGCGAAACTTGCGCCCGCGCGTAGCAAGGGAATTCGGCCACGGCCCGTTCCAGGTGGCGGCGAGCCTCCGGCATCTCGTTCCGCTCCAATGCGCGCTCTCCCTTTTCAAATTCTTTGTGGGCAGTTTTAGTGGCCGCCTCATCCGTGAGAGCGGGCGGGACCTTGACCTCGGTCTTGTTCGTGGGGGTGAGGTATATATTGACCGTGTACGATTGCTGGCGGAAGCTGAGGTCTAAGTCTTGCTGGTAGGCTTGGAGTTTATCAGCCGTAACCGTCAAGTGATAGCTCCCGGGGTGAATCCCATCAAATACAAAGCTGCCGAATGCATCGGCGGAACGGCTTCCCATTGACTCCCCTTGGTCTGACTCCAGAGAAACCGTAACTCCGGACGGAATCACCTGCCCTTCCTTGGTCAAGATCTGACCTCTAAGAGTAACGCTCTGGTCGGAAAGACTCAGCAAAGGATGGGCAAATGCCACCGAGAGGAGGACCATCGCGCAGGCAATCATAGCCCGAAGCGAGAAATGGGGCACGGCCACGACTTAACTCCTTGCTCGGATAAGGATGAGAGCCCGATCTCTTTTGCGAACCTTATCATGAGCTATGGCACAAATCAATAACGGTGACGAGTCGTCAGCAGCTTCGGAATCCCCACGCAGGGAGCCGTTGGGTCTCGGCTTGGGGTGCGTGGGAGGGCTGATCGCGGTGGCACAGCCAGCCGGCGTCTATTTTCCAAGTGCGTATTTTCGCGGTTTG